>QWPB01000195.1 GCA_003671275.1 Planctomycetota bacterium
CACCGACCGAGACCGACGGCGAGGAGAATCTCCACCCACACCGGCCCGGACCCGATTTTCTGCATCTCACCGGCTTGACAATCCGTTCTTCATAGATGGTGCCATTCGTTCGCATCAAAACCGCTACACTTTGCACCGATTTGCACCCCAAATGCCCCCTGGCTGCGGTCTGGAGACCGCCGGTCAGACGCCCTAACTCCCACACGGGGTCGCGAGATACGCCACCGATGCAACGGTGGCCATATGACTTACGACGAACACCATGGCAAAGAAAAAGAATTGCACCCCGGTGGGCTCGAACCACCAACCTTCGGTTCCGTAGACCGATGCTCTATCCAATTGAGCTAGGGGTGCGGGGCGGGAATCATAATGGCGGGTAGCTCGCGTTGACAAGTCTACCGATTTCAGGAGGCTGGCGGATGTTCAGGCAGCATCCGTGATCGGATGAGACAGCTGGAGTTTGCTGTACCGTTCGCCCTGGGTGTCATAAAAGTAGAGCTGATTCTGATCGCCAGCCCAGACCGCCCCCAGCCGGATACTGCGTGGCCCGTGCAGGTGGTACTGCCGACCGCAGGTTCGGCCCCGCATCACCAGTTCGGTTTCGCGAGTTTCGAACTGGTCATCGAGCAGACTTTCCTTGGCACAAAGCTGAGCATGTACGAACTGACGCAGTTCAGCGAATGTACGAATCGTGTCGACGTTGTCCGGCATGAGAGCTGTAGGGGTTGTCAGGAGGTGCCAATCAAGAAGTTCATCCGTCAGGTAGCCGTGATATCGACCGCTCAACAGCCTGACTTCCCTGCCCTCTTCGCGGGGGGATTGACCGGCACGGTCGAAGAAATCGGAATTTCGTCGATTTCACTCAAGGCGTCGGTGATTCTCTCACGAGGTTGGTGCCGAGGACGGAGCTTCGTGGTTCCGGCAGGCGATCAATTCAGCCACGATACTAATCGCGATCTCGGGGACCGTTTGTGATCCGATCTCGATTCCCAGCGGCGCGTGGACTTTCTCCAGCAACGCCTCGTCGATTCCCTCGCGACGCAGGTCATCAAAGATCATCTTGATCTTGCGACGGCTGCCAATCATGCCGAGATACCGTGCAGGGCGTCGGACCAGATGGAACAGGGCCTCTTCATCGTGATGATGGCCGCGAGTGACGATGATGCAAAACGTATCTTCGTCCACCGGCAAGCTGGACAGCACTTGGTCGATGGGCCCATGAATACGCTGTACAGCCTGGGGAAAACGGTCGGCGGAGACATACTCCTCGCGGTCATCGACGACGGTCACATCAAAGTTCACGTCGGCGGCCAGTTCACCCACCTTTTGTCCGACGTGTCCCCCTCCCACAATCAGTAGCTTGCCGCAGGCCAGATGAGGCAGATAAGCGACCGCGTCCATGACATAGGGCCGCGGACGCTGACCGATGGGGCGTAGACCAGTATGCACCATCGAGGGCACGCCGCCCGTGGAGCCTCGTGTGGCAATGCATGTTCCGCCGCGATCAAAGACCCAGCGGGCCAACGCGGGCGTTCCGTCGGCAAGCGTCTCCATCGTGACCGCCTCGGTACAGCCGCGACCGCCCTCCATCAACCGCTGGAGACATTGGTAGTACGACAGATCGTCCGTGGGGACCAACGGATCGACGAGCATCCGCATTCGCCCGCCGCAGATCAGTCCATCATCCCAGCCGTAATTGCTGTCAAGTTGAAAGGTCAGCAGTTCCGCCGATCCGCCCGCCAGCAGAGTCAGCGCCCGCCGCTTGACCTCTGCCTCGACACAGCCCCCCCCCAGCGTCCCCCGCTGTGTTCCGTCAGGCAGTACCAGCATGGCGGCACCGGCCTTTTGCGGAGTCGAGCCGCGGGTCTCGACCAGTTGGGTCATCGCGATCGTTTGCCCGGCGGCGTGGGATTCGAGTAGATCGTGCAGAATCTGTCGCATGGCGATCCGAAAACTGTGAGGAACGGTCGGCACACCTGGACCGACCGCGTCTCGATTCTGGCCAACGGGCCATCGCTTGTCACGGGACAGATTCAATTCGGAGGATCGGATTGATATTGTGTGACCGCTGACTGCCCCCGATTCCCTCGAACGATACGCCGATGGCCGACATCCTCTTGCGGATCATGGAACACAAGCGGACCGAAATCGCTGCGGCCCGCGACCGTGTCTCCATGGCCGAACTGGAACAGCAGGTCCAGCTTGCTCCACCACCTCGCGATTTTGCGGCTGCGCTGCGGGCCCACTATCCGATGGGGATGATCGCGGAGGTCAAGCGGGCTTCGCCGTCTGCGGGATTGATCCGGGCGGACTTCGACCCGGTGCGGATCGCTCAGACCTACGCCGCCCATGGGGCCGCGTGCATCAGCGTTCTAACGGATGAGAAGTTCTTTCAGGGCCATCTGGACTACCTGCGTCTGATCCGGGCGGCGGTCGATCTCCCGCTGCTGAGGAAAGAGTTCATCCTGGACGAATACCAGATTCTCGAAGCGCGTGCCGCTGGAGCTGATGGCGTTCTGTTGATTGCCGAATGCCTGGATGACCGGCAGCTGGTGGATTTGCATCAGTACACCCAGTCGCTGGGAATGCAGGCCCTCGTAGAACTGCACGATGCTGCCAATCTAGACCGGGTATTGCGACTGAACCCTGTTATGGTGGGGGTCAACAACCGCGATTTAACCGTGATGAAAACCAATCTGAATCACTGCATCGAGCTGCGTCAGCGAGTGACCACGGATGTGCTCTTTGTGGGGGAAAGCGGCATCCACTCGCGTGAACATGTGCAGCGTTTGATGGCGGGGCATGTGCATGCGATGCTGGTGGGTGAAATCCTGATGAAGAGTCCAGACGTGGGAGCCAAAGTCCGGGAGCTTCTGGGGAACTGAATATCGATAAGTCCTGTTGCAGCAGGGACGTGCGCGGAACTTGACGATTGAGGGCTTGTCCCGGAAGTCGCACCCGCTAGGATAACTCGCGTCGCAGGCTCGAATTCGCGGCGACGATCGGTCATGATGGCCGGATACATGGGCGATGGAACATGGGTTTCCATTCGCTGGGCTGTTAGTGTCCCCTGGAGAAATGTGATGAAGAAGTTGTTCGCGATTGCGGCCATGATTGTGGCAACCTGTGTCTTCGCACAGGCTGAAGAAAAGTGTCTGGCTGTGGGTGATGGCGTCGCCGCCTTCAACGTGCTGGACGTGACCGGTCCCTCGGCTGGCACGAAGCTGTGCTACCGATGCCAGTATGGTCGCCGTCCGGTTGTCAGTGTCTTCGCCAAGAAGATGACTCCGGAAGTCGCCGCGCTGACCAAGGAAATCGACAATACGGTCGGTTCCAACACCGACAAGAAGATGGCCGCATTCGTGGTCATGCTGACCGATTCCCCGGAAGTCGAAACGAGCCTGAAGACCGTTGCGAAGGATCAAGGGATCAAGCACACCCCGTTGACCACGTTTGAAGGCACCACGGGTCCGGCGGAATACAAGCTGGCCGCTGATGCAGAAGTCACCGTCATGATGTGGGTGCAGGGCAAGGTTGCCGTGAACAAGAGCTTCAAGGCGGGAGAGTTGACCAAGGAAGCGATTGCCGCTTCGGTTAAGGACACCGCCAAGATCCTCAACTAGTACGTAGCCCCCTGGCTCGCAACGAATTCATCGATCAGCCCGGCGAGGGAACTCGCCGGGCTGTTTTCATGAATATCGCTTTGGAAGGGCATTCGACATCGAATCGCGATGGGAATCCCCCCCGGGGGGGGGTGAATGTCATGGTGAGTGCCGCATGGACTCGACGTGCATGCCGGAGAATCCTTTCGACTTATGCCTGCCGTGACAGGGAGTTGAACTGAGCTGTTCGGGCCCTGCGGAGTTCCTCCAATGGATAAAAGGTATCTCGCCAGCGAACACCGCCCTGCCGCAGGGTCAGCATCATGGACCGCAGCATAATGAATGCAAACACGACCACTGCCCACGGAAAGAACAAGCCGGCCACCCAGTGAAAGCCAATTGTCCAGGCCACTCCCACGGACAGGGCCAGACTACCGATCGTCAGGATCAGCACCGGCGCGGTGGTCACGCCGCAAGCCAGTGCCCCGAACGGACCGACCAGTAATGTCAGTAACACCGCGACCACTCCCACCGTCCGTAACACGGAATAGCCTGTGCCGGAAAAGGCATTCTTCTCCAACCCACGGATGATCGACCAGACGCCGCCTTGCTGCCACCGGACCTTCAGTTCCCCCTGGCCGCTGTACACGTCCTGATTCAATCCCGCGTGCTTTATCAACCGCCCCAGCATGACATCGTCGGCGACTTCCAACTGCAGGTGACTGAATCCACCGATCGCCTCAAACGCGGACCGGCGGACCAGATTGAATGCTCCCACGCCGAGGTAGGCATCTTTGAACCATTTCCATCGTACCAGCGGAAACCGCGAGGCCACCATCAGCAGAATACAGAACAGGTTAATCAGGGCCGATTCCAGGAACGTCGTCACCAGCGTCTCGGGTAACAGCACCAGGTGATCCAGAGATCGCTCCCGCATCAGACGCATCGACCTCCGCAGCACCTGGGGGGCGAACATCACATCGCCATCGGTAAACAGCAGAAACTCCCCCCGGGCCTGCGCAGCCCCCTGAGCCATGGCGTGATTCTTACCAAGCCACCCGGCGGGGAGTTCCGTAACGTGAACCACCTGCAATCGAGAACCGTACTCGATCGCCAATCGGTCCATGATTTCGCCAGTTCCGTCGCGAGAGCGGTCGTTGATGGCGATCAGTTCCACTTGCGGATAATCGAGACTCAACATCCGGCGGAGGGCCTCCTCAATGGCGACCGCTTCATCCCGCGCGGGGATCAGGATCGACACTTTCGGTAAATCGTCCCCGACGATTGGCTCAACCCGGCTCAGATAGCGAGGGAAAAACAGACCGTACCACGCTGGAAACAGCATCAGTGTCCATAGTGCGACCCCGCCCCATGTGATCCATTCCACCACGCTGTCCCCAGCCATTTTTCGGAATTCCTGACGCCCTATGTCCCGCTGAGGACCACCAGACATTGGCGGCCCCACGGAACGCAGGTGGCCGGGAGTATAGCCTCCGGTGACAGGCTCGTTCATCGGGCCCTCAGAATTTACCATTACGCTGTAGAAACTGTCTGAGCCGTTCCGTACTACTGAATGTCGATTTGTGATGGGGGACGACCTCCCTATCTATCAAATATCCACCCCACAATCTCGTCTCCGCGCTTCAGCACGTTGTTCGTGCTGAACTGACCCCGGTTGCTTGCAACCGGGGTCTTGTTTTTAGAACCGTGCTGTTCTTCCAGGTTCCCCAGGAAGGTTCCCGTGGGGAAATGGCACAGCAGGAAGGCTGTTCGAGGACTACAGCAATTCGCGAATGACCTCACCGTGGTCGATCGCCGGGACCGGGCGTCCCGCATGGTTCAGGAAGCTGACGTGCGGATCGACACCGAGTACATGATAGAGCGTGTGGTGCAGGTCACCGGGACGCAGCGGACGTTCCGCGGGAACTTCACCCAGACGATTTGTGGAGCCGATGACCTGCCCGCCCTTGAGACCGCCCCCCGCGATCAACACCGAGAGTGCGTTCCCCCAATGGTCCCGTCCCGGCGTCCCCTGACTGAGTGGTGGCCCGCCGTTCCCTCCATCGTTCATCTTCGGCGTCCGGCCAAACTCACCGCACACGACGACCATCACCTTTCCCAAGAGTCCCCGCTGTTCCAGATCGATCAGCAGCGAACTGACCGCCTTGTCGACTTTGGGCAGGTATTGCTCCATCGAACTCTGATGATTCCAGTGCGTGTCCCAGCCTCCGAAGTGACACGTGACGATGGTTGATCCCGCCTCCACTAGCCGCCGGGCCAACAGCACGCTCTGCCCCCAGGTACTGCGGCCATAACTTTCACGGGTTTCCTCCGTCTCAGAGTCGATTTGAAATGCTTCCCGGGCCGCCGGGCTGGTTACCAGATCGAAAGCCTGCTGGTCAAATCGGCTCATGGCTTCCAGCAAACCGGTCCGATCCGCTTCGCGGCGAATCCGATCCAACCCCGCATTCAAGCTGCGCCGGTCGCCCAGTCGCTCCACGGAAAGGTTTCCGACTTGACTCAGATTGGCGACGCGATAATTGGCGGCATTGGGATCACCTTCGGTCTCAAACGGGTTGTGCTCGGTCCCCAGATAATTCCCTCCAAAGTATCCCGGTCGCAGGCCGATACTGCTCGCGTAGGGCACAGCCACGTGCGCGGGCATGCCGGGCTTGCGAGGGCCGGTCATTTTGGCGGCAATACTACCGATGAATGGGTATTTGCCTGCTGTGAAGGCTCCGCTCACTTCGCCCCGTCCGGTTAGCATCCAGTGCCCGCCGGTGAAGTGGTCACCGGAATCATGGTGCATCGACCGAATGAGCGAGTACTTGTCGGCGATCCGGGCCTGCCGTGGAAACAACTCGCCAATGTTGATTCCGGGGACATTCGTCGGGATATGTCGCCAGATTCCCCGGTAATCGCTGGGGGCATCCGGCTTGGGGTCATAAGTGTCGTGCTGACTGGGACCACCATCCAACCAGATCAGGATCAACGAAGTGTCCTTGGCCCCTGTGGTGGCAGCGGACACCTCACGGGCCTGCATGAGCGCCCCCAGCGACAGTGCTCCCAGCCCAGACAGCCCGAGATGCAGGAATGACCGCCGGGTCGCTCCGTCACAATACGCCGAACTGATCGAATCAATGGGTAACCGCAGCATATTCTCGACTCCGCACTCGGGAATTGCATCCATGAACTTTTATGATAATCAAAATTTCGGTCTTGGGAATACGTGGTGATGAGTTTTTTTCGGTTATCCCCCGCAGCGGACCTTCTGATTCGTTCTCATGGGGGGAAACGATTCTGGTTCCACGGCTCCGAAGAAGGCGTCGCCCGGCTGGATTGGGGAAATGACAGCCCCGAATGGGAACAGAAATTCGCAATCTGTGGGGAAGCATCTATGGAAACAGGGCGTCCGGAATCGTCCGGACGCCCTGTTTCTGGCGGATCTGGTGGTGCGGTTAGACACCGATTTCGACATGCGACTCATATTCGATGTCGTACTTCTTCATCTTTTTGTACAGCGTGGTGCGGTTAATCCCGAGCAGTTGGGCGGTTTCCTGACGGTTCCAGCCGTTCGCTTCGAGAGCCTCGATAATGATCTGGCGTTCGGGATTGGCGAGGGCCGATTTCAGGTTTCGACCCGCCAACCGGCTGATACTGCCCGTGAATTCAACCTGCTCGCGGCGGAGAGCTTCCGGCAGCTCCGACACGCTGATGAAGTCGTTTTTCGAAAGAACTACCGCCCGCTCGATCACGTTGACCAATTCGCGTACGTTACCCGGCCAGGCATAACGCTGCATGACCTGCAAGGCATCGTCATCAAATCCCTTGACGTGTTTTCCGTTCTGATCGTTGAACTCTTGCAGGTAATGTTCCACGAGCAGCGGGATGTCGCCGATCCGCTCCCGCAGCGGCGGCTGAGTGATCGAGATCACATTGATGCGGTAGTACAGGTCTTGGCGGAACTCGCCTGACTTGACGCGTTCTTCCAGATTTTCGTTCGTGGCCAGTACCAGCCGGACATCCACTTTATGCGTTTTGGTGCCGCCGACCGGCTCGAACTCGCGGTCTTGCAGCACCCGCAACAGCTTGACTTGGAGGCTGGGGGACGCGGTCCCGATTTCGTCGAGAAACAGCGTACCTCCGTCGGCCTGGAGGAATTTACCCGGCTTGTCGTGTGATGCCCCCGTGAACGCTCCCGTCACATGACCGAACAGTTCGCTTTCGAGCAGTGTGTCCGGCAGTGCCCCACAGGCCACTTCGATAAACGGCTTTTCGCGACGGCTGCTCAGCTGATGAATTGAGCGAGCAGTGATCGTCTTACCGGTCCCGTTTTCGCCGAGGATCAGTACGGTGGTTCGCGTGTCCGAAACACTTTCCAGCAAGTCGAACATTTTGGCCATCTTGTAATCGCGGCCAATAATGTGAGACAGTCCAAACTTTTCGTCGAGCTGTTTTTTGAGCTTCTTGTTTTCTTCGACGATCTTCTTTTGTCCCAGCGCCCGCTGGATCGAGAAATTCAGTTCGTCATCAATCACCGGCTTCGTCAGATAGTCAAACGCCCCCAACCGGATCGCTTCGACCGCACTCTCAATCGTTCCGTAACCGGTCAGTAGTATGACGGACGTTTCCGGCTTGGCCAGCACCGCCCATTCGAGCAGTTGGAACCCATCCTGATCGGGCAGGTTCACGTCGCAGATCACCGCGTCGAAATTGAATTCCTTCATGCGGGTGATCGCATCGCGGCAATTCAACGAGGTTTCGGTGCGATGCCCCAGGCTGCGGAGGTAGTCCGCCATCGCCTCGCAAATGTGGCGATCGTCATCAACAACAAGCAGAGAACCATGGTAAGTCATGAGAGCCTCGTTCAGTGGCAAACACGGCAACAGCCGGTCGAAGCTGAGGCAGAAAGCGCATACGATCAGCTCGTACGAATCTTTCCGCTGTCGCTTCGGGACCGAGGTCACCGAGATATGCGGACAACTGCCATATGTAGTCAATGGACCACATGGCATCGCGGGCGGAACCATCCGAACATCCACGACCGGATGGGACGCCCTGCTGGGAAGCACTGAATTGAAGGGTCATCAAACCTACGTCGCAGGATGCGGTCCGGCAACATCTTTCTGTTGCGTTTTTGCGACCAGACAAATCGATTGTGCCGAAAAAGCTGGGAAACCACAGCCAGGTGTGGGCAGAACACCCCCTGACACGTGTCTGTTGAGCGGGCTCCCCGTCACGTGAACTAGATTCACATCAGCGTCTTGTCCTCGGCAGAGTCGTTACCTTTGCTCGCCTCGCGGTCAGCCTTCCATGCCCGATTCATCCCCGATCGACCTGTTTGTGCCCCTCCTACTGATGACCAGCTGGCTGATTCTGGCACAATGGTTAGCCCGGTGGCGTTCTGCATCCCTGACGGTGGCGGTCCCCGATGTCGCGGACCGTGCCGCACCGCTGGATGGACTGCGGGGAATCCTGGCGCTCTCCGTATTGATCCATCATGCGGCCATTCATCAGCAGTATTGGCAGAATGGCGAGTGGGTTCATCCGAAGTCATTGACACTGACCTGGCTGGGCCCTGCCCCGGTCGCCATGTTCTTCATGTTGACGGGGTTTCTGTTTTGGGGAAAAGCACTGCGCGGTCGCCGTCCCGAACCGATCCCGCTGCTGCTGGGGCGGATTCGCCGAATCGTTCCGATGTACCTCGCGGCCGGCGGTGTCACGTTCATCATTGCCAGGGCTCTTGGTGGCGGAAGCCCGCCTCCGGGTGACACCCTGGACTCGCTGTTGCTGGTGATTTCCGGGGGATTTTTCGAGTACCCCTTTCAGATCCA
>QWPB01000183.1 GCA_003671275.1 Planctomycetota bacterium
CCGGGGTGAGCAACGGCTCGCTTTGCTCAAGAACCACCTCTTCGGAGACCGGCTCACTGGCCCAATCCGGTGCGGATTCGTTGGAATCCGGTTCGAAGGAGTTCACATCGGCAATTTCTGCCGAACCAGCCCGGAACAGATCCAGCTTCCAGGCCACCGTCATCGCCATTCCCGCGAGAATGAGGAACCAGAACGGGAACGTCTGCCAAGGTTGCTTGCGAGTTTCGCGGCGCATGGGAGGGTCTTCCTTGACGGGCCCTGGTCTCGACCAGGGGAGAGTTGAACGGTGTTAGGGGGTGTGGCGGGTGAGAGCCACAGTCGGAGCTTTCACGCGTGGAAGGCTGCCAAAACCGTCGTCATTGATGTAGTTTTCCCCGCGATTCCATTCCCGGGGATTCAGATTGCCCACCAGCCCGCACCCGGACAATGCAGAGACAGTCAGCAACAGTGCAATCGCGATCAGACGACGAAACATGCTGTGCCCAACGGGTTGAAGAGGAGAGTGGCTGGGGGCTCGTGAAGCGCAAACGGAATTTACTACTCGATCTTTTTTTCGCCAACAGGAGTTCCCTGCCTGTGGTACGTCGGGTTCCCAGCCGGGAAGCCACTCATCAAGGAGCCGCCCAGTTGTTCCACAGGGAAATTTCGCAGGGACGATTCTTCTTGCCACGAGAGGCTGGCAAGATGATCTGCCCGACTCCCGTCTTAATCTCTTTCGGTATTGTCTCAACCTCTTTCTGCGGATCAGCCATTAACGATCAAACCCGGAAATAAAAAAAGCGAGTACGGATGGCTGGGGGCGTGGGCGCTCGCCCGGCAACGATCCAACAAGGATCGCTTCCGGCCACACCCCCAGTCATGCCGAACTCGCATTCCCATTCAAAGTGCAATCACCGTGCCAGACGCTCTTTCTTCAAAAGCGTCAGGTTTTTCACACGGTGATCACAAACACTGCCCGCTTTCAGCGCGGACGTGCCGGAATCGTGTGCGAGGACGGAATCCGGCCCGCAACCGGGATTATTGCCGGGCAGGCAACCGTCATTCGGAGCCGAGGATCGTGAAATACTCAACCGGATATTCGTAGGCAATCATTCCATCATCGAACTCGAGATCCACACACCCCCGTCGATCCGGCCTGGCAACCATCCCGACCGTGATTTCATCCCCTCCGCAAAACTCCCTCTGGAGAGGATGGAGTGTCTCCACGGGCCCCAATGTCACGCAATAACGATACCTGGCATGGTCCCCGGCAAAGCGGATACGAAACCTCGGCGTCACGACAGGCAGTGATTCCATGGTCAGTAATTATTCCACGGCCGCGCTGATCTGCTTTTCCAGATCAGCCACCAGCGGATCAAACTTCGGAATGTCGACCGCGTTATTTCCCTGCTCGTGCTTTCGGAACAGGAACAGGTAGGTCACGTTCTGCGGACGATGACGGTGGAAGAACAGTTCGTTCTTCTTCTGAATCAGCTTGCGGAGTGACTCTTCATCTCCCGTCTTGATCGTCCTGGGTTGGGCGGGAGTTAGACGTTCCACCAACTGAGCAGCAGTCCGAGCATACCCTTCGCCTTTCAGGTGCTGCCCGTTGTCAGTCAGTTGCGACAACTCTTCCGCCTGTCGAGCCTGGGGAAATGACAGGGGAACATAGGTCGCCCCCTGCGACTGGGCCAATGCGCGAATCGCATCCTGATAGGCCGTGACCATCGTGTTGTACGCCTGGGGCGGTGGCAGGGGGGGCTGCATCGCCACGAGTTCCATCGGTCCCAGCAGAATCACACGAACTCCCTCCGCACTCCCAGCGCGGCAGTCGGTGATCATCTTCTCATATTGCTTCACGAACGGTTCCAAACCGGGCTGCCCGCCAAAGGCTTCCACGGCCCCGTAGCCAAAAATCAGGACGGTGGGCTTTTGCTCCTTGACCAGTTCGATCAACCGACCATAACCCTTATTGTCATGAAGCGATGTCCCGCGACCAGCGGGCTCAAAGATTCCCCGTGATTCCGCCCAGACGGTGTCCCCGCTCCAGCCGAGGTTCCGGAACGTTACATTCCGGGCCGGGATATTGCGGGTCAGCGCCAATTCCCAGAACCCGTAGTTCTGTTCCCGCTCGATCATCGTGCCCCCGATCAGGGCCACTTTATCGCCATCTCTCCATTCAAATCCGGACTGAGCGGATGATGCCACCTCGGGCGTGTCCGCAGCCGACAATGCGCCCATCCACAGGCACCCACTGCCCAACATCGCCAGAATGGTCCAAGTTCCACGCATGGAGATCACTCCGAATCAAAACGCCAGTTCGAACTGCAACGCACAATGCGTACAGCCTCTCGCATTCCGTCGGGATTTGCAATCGGATCGAGTCCAGCGCAGCAGTCCGAGCGACCGGTTCGGACCATGCGGGCTGAACCCGTTTCAATCTCTTACCAATTGACCGTTACACGCCGTGGGGCGAAGAATGGCCGTCCGGTCCGCAGGGCCAGGGGCCGAACTCAGAATCCATATCGCGGGTTCTGTGTGTCAAAATCGATATTCCCCAGCCCCACATTCGTACGAACATTCTGGTAAAGATAATCCTCGACCAGGGCGGGCTTCAGACCACGACGGGGGGGGAAAGCGTATTGCTGAACTCGCACAGGCAGTTGCGTCGTCTGATCAATGTACAGACGCGTCATCTGAAACGATGTGGAATCGATCGGCTGAGCCAGCACCGTTTCGATGGCGCGACAGCTGAGATCTCCAATCTTGGCGTTCGGGTAATTATTGACCGTCACGGCATTCGATTTGGTCAGAGCGATCCACTGGTTCATCACCGTATCGACCAGGCTTTGCAGTCCGACCATTGTGATGGGATAGCGGTTTTCGTCCATGGCCGTCGATCCCTTCGGATCGAGAGACAGGGTTCCGACCAGAGACGCCAACCCGGTGTCATGCACGGACAGATTGCCATCGTTTTGCCCGGCAACGTAGATCGCTTCTCGCCCGGCATGCGGTTCGAGGTATTTGATGTAGACACTAAATGGCTTGTGACGCACTTTGACCTGAAGTCTCGAAGTGATCGTCTGCCGGTCCACAAGTTCCGTTTTGGTGAGTACCGCTTCGTAGTCCTGAAGGGCCTTCGCGGCATCCGAGGCCACCAGGGCCGCGCGCAATGCCGGAATCAATACATGGGTCTGGGGAGCCGTATCAATGATGGCTGCCAGCTTCAGCTCTTCTGCCGCCAAGGCACCGCCACGCACGGCCAGCGTCCCCGCTCCCAGTGCGATCAACCACTCGCGACGAGTGAACACATGGTGGCGATTCGGTTGCATGAACATCCCAGCCTCTCCCCGGCACAGCCCTTTGTCTCTTCGGGTCTGCGGCCTGCGTACGGGGGACGGGCAAGCGAACTAGCCCCAGTACCATTCCCTACATCGTCATTCCCCTGGGGGGGCGTTTGGTTTGTTGCCGACAATCCGAAAAAGCGGACCAACCCGCACAGATTCCAAAACAATCATTCAGCACATCCTCATCAAAAGAATGCACTTACACTGATTCTTTGAAAAACACAGAGAGGCCCCTCGGCCTCACGGGATATAAACAAACTCCTTGACGTTCACGAGGGCATGGCACAACTCGGCCCACACTCGAGGGGCGTTTTCGTCCAGCTGATTCGCCGCAGCGGACTCCTGAATGAACTGGGCCGCGGCTTCTCCTTCTTTCGGGCTTGGCTGTCGCGAGAAGGCCTCCATGTACAGCTGCTGAATGCGTGCCGGAGTGCTGGCTTCGGGAGTCTCCCGACAGAGGCGTTCGCCCCACAGGCGAGTCTGCTCCATGACCATGGGTGAATTCAGCAGCGCCAACGCCTGGGCGGGGACGTTGGAAACACTTCGTCGGCCCACTGACGTGTGGGGATTGGGCAAATCAAACGCCGTCAGGAACGACTCCGCAAAATTGCGACGTGTCGACAGATACAGGCTGCGGCGTCCTGCGCCGTCGACGGGACCACTGCCGGGACGCCCCCGTCCGTCCTGAAAGGCCGTCAGCGCGATGGGCACGCTGGGACCATACATCCGGTCATCGGCACGTTTCGATAACTGGAACAACGCATCGCGAATAATCTCCCCTTCCAATCGTTTGGGAGTGCGATGTGCGTAGAGCTTGGCAGGCGACACCGCGACCTCTCCCTGAGACGCGATTCCCGTACCGGTCGGCTCGCTCTGGACCTGCATCCGATAGGCCGAGGACAACAGAATCATGCGATGCAGCTGCTTCATCGACCACTCCTCGCGGATCAGCTCTGTCGCCATCCAGTCGAGCAATTCGGGGTGACTGGGCAACTCTCCCATGTACCCAAAGTCATCTGGAGTGGGGACCAGACCACGTCCGAAATAGTGATGCCACAAGCGATTCACGATCACCCGAGGCACAATCGGTGTCTGCTCCGGATCTACCATTTGCATGGCCAGTTCCAGTCGACCGCTGCCCGCTTGAGTGGCCTCGGGACCGACTCCGTGGAACAGTTCGATAAACCGGCGGGGGACGAGACCGCTGGGCTTATTGGAGTTCCCCCGAATCAACAGCTCCTCGTCGACACGGCTCCCTTCCAGCATCACGGGTGCCATCGATGAGACCGCCTGGATCTGTGCGACCAGCTGTTGCCGCTGCTCGATCCAGGGACGCGCCACAACGGCCAATTGAGCCCGCACGTCCGGCGTGTTCAGCCCCAATAGTTCTGGATGCTGTCGAATCCAGTCGAGCGCGGCGGGAGGCAACTGGCCCGTCCCCGCCAGATTCAGCAGTCCCACGGACGGCCAGCCTTTCACCGCAGGCGGAGGCTGATCGATCTCACAGATCGCTTCACAGGCGAAATCGCCCCCCGCATCTGCCACGATCTCGACATGGGCCTGATGCCCCTTGTAGCGACTGACGTCATGCATCACCCAGTGCCACTGGGGATCTGCCGGATGCTTTTTCACGATTGAACCATGTAATGGCCCCAGCACCACAGCGTGCGAATCCACCACGATGTAAGTGGCACATCCCCCCTGAACCAACGCAGCGATCTGGCCAGACTGAATGGTCCACGTTGCAGTGCGTAACGTTCGTCCGGAGCGTCCCAGCGAACCCACCACTCCGACATCGTGGAGCGTGCCTTCTCGTTCACGAACTCCGGAAAAGTCCGGATCGATCCGCGCTGCCCGGGAGCTGGAAGCCATCGCGGCAATGGGAGCCTCGGGATTCTCTGACAACCAGATTCGAGGCGGCTCGGAGGGAGACCAGTGATAATAAACCCCATCCTGAGCCAGCAGGGGGAGTGCTCTTCCGACCGGTTCTGTATCTGGCGGAGCATCCCCCGTCGATGGCAACACGGGAGCCTGCCCCGTGGCAAATCGGGCCCAACCATTCCAGGGACTCTGCGGTACTTCGGCCTGCTGAACTGCGAAACGGACCCAGGCCAGCAGCACATCCGGCCGCAGCCCCTTCTGCCGGGCCATCGCGGAGAGACGCTCCTGAAACGCCGGGATCTCAATCTGAGATGTGGGGGTGCGTTCCATCACCAGATGATCGATCCCGATATTCCCCCATCCGCCTCGTTCCTGGTCAACGATTTGCAAACGGGCCAGCTTGCCTCGGTACACACGCAAATCCCAGCGTTCCGTGCGCATCTGATTCGAGCTGTGCCCGGTGGCGGACAGGGCCACCTGGCCATCGATCAGCAGGTTGATACAGGTCTTCCCCTTGTGCGGACCGCCGCCAATCAGAAACCGTAGCGTCTCCCCTTCGATTCGAAATTCGCGCGATGTCATCGTCCCCACATGGTCATCCCCTTTCTGACCATTCCGGAACTGATGCGAGTTCACAAAATACTTTCCATGGGCCTGAACCGAGCCCTGATACGGGGCGATCGTTTCCTGGGTCTGCGGAATCGGACTGAAAGCATCGCCGGTCAGCTCCCAGCCCTCGTAGGTTCCTGCCTCGAAGTCATCAAACAGTGCCTGGTCAGCATCCCCTTCAGGGTTCATCGGCAACGGCGTCGCCAACAGTTCCCGCGTCGCCAGCAAATAATGATTCAACTGATCCAGCACCGGCTGGGCCGCCTGTTGATAGACGGCTGTGATCGGACCGGCAGCCTGGGCATCCAGCCCCCGCAGTTGCTCCTGGATTCGGCGATTGTGCGAAAGCGTCTCGAATGGGCGCTGGGCGTAACTGGTGCTCCGGATGTAGCCAGCCAGTGCGTAGTAATCTTTCTGGGAGATCGGGTCGAACTTATGGTCATGACATCGGGCACAGGCCACCGTCAGCCCGAGAAAGGTCTTGCTGAACACATCGAGCATATTGTCAATCCGCTCGGTTTCGTCCTTGCGGATATCGACGGGGGAATGCACCCATTCGCCCAGATACCAGAACCCCGTGGCCACGGACGGATGGGGTGACAATGGCGAACGCAACCACGGGGCAACGGTGCGTTCTTCTTCCATCAAATCACCAGCCACCTGCTCCACCACAAATCGGTTGTAGGGCAGATCGTCGTTCATGGCCCGAACGACATAGTCCCGGTAGTGCCAGGGATTTGCCACGTCATAGTCGAATTCATGCCCCCGCGACTCGGCATAGCGGACCAGGTCGAGCCAGTGTCGGCTCCAGCGCTCTCCCATGCGCGGGGACGCCAGCAACTGATCAACGATGCGTTCAAATGCATCCGGCGAATCATCACGGACGAACGCCTCAACAACCTCCGGTGAGGGGGGCAGGCCGATGGTGTCAAAATAGGCCCGCCGAATCCAGGTGGATCGGTCCACATCCCCGGCGGGAACGAGTCCCGCCGCTTCAATCCGGGCCAATAGAAAGCGATCGATCGGCGTACGCGGCCAGTCTCCATGGGTCACTGCGGGAGGCACGACCCGCCGCAGAGGCTGAAATGACCAGCGCTGAGCCCGCTTTTCAAACTCCTGCTCCCAGCCGGGCAGCGCATCGGCGCGAGGCCCCGCTTCGGTCGGCCAGGGGGCCCCCATCTCGATCCACTTCTGAATGATCGCAATCGCCGCTTCGGGCAGCTTCCCCTCGGGCGGCATCTGGTAACCATCCGCGTCGTACTGAATCGCTTTGAGGAGTTCCCCCTCGCTGGGTTTACCCGGCACGATACCGGGGCCGGTATCGCCCCCTTGAAGCAATGTCTGCCGCGAATTCAGTTGCAGGCCGCCTTTGGGCTTATCGGTCCCATGACACTTCAGGCAATGTTCCACGAACAGAGGCCGGACCTGTTTCTCGAAATACTCCACTTGTTCCGCGGAGAATGAATCCTCCTCCGCAGCCCGCAAGGCTGTCCCACATGCCCCGAGAGTGACCACATACCCCAAGACCCGGCAGAACCACGCAATTCGCTCGCCGAAATGTGGAAATCCACCCATGTTCGAGTCTCCGCTACCACTGGTCATCCACTGATCCATCAGAATAACTCAATGGGTCGGTTTTGTGCAGCGCGAAGGGGCAACGGGCGTCCGGATTCGGGCGTGCGATCGGATTCCCTGATGATCGTTTCCGCTGATTCCAGCCAGAGATTTGGAACCCAATCAACCGCATTTTCAGATGAACTGGCGACTATCAGCGCTAGAATGCTATCCTTGAGACCTTACGGGGGCACACAACAGTCAAGCAAGAGGGTCTGTGGCATGACAGAGACGTCGAAGAAGCTGGTCTACGGGTCTATGGTTGCGGCGATCATTGTGACACTCATGTCGATCAGCGACCTGGTCAGTGGGATCCCGTTTTCCGGGGTGCTCACGAAGCCAATGGATATCGTCTTTATTATCTGCTCGGCGCTGCTGGGGTATCTGTGCTGGAACTGCCTGAAAGACGCCGCACGGTAACCTGGGGCTGCTTGTGAATGCAGCCTTCCCTGACAAGCTTCAAACGCATTTCAAGTGACAGCCGACCACATTCAGTCCCCGACAATCGCATCGGGCCCATCAAAAAAGCCCGCCGTTTTGTAACGGCGGGCTTTTAAATTGGAATCGTGATATTGCGGGTTAGCGGGCGAGGAACGCCACAACCACACCAGAGTTCACGGGCAGGCTCACATCGGCAGCGGTCGGAACCGTGGTCACAACTGCCTTGAGTTCGTCCTTGTCAGTCGAGATCCAGGCACAGTCGTAGGACTGGGACTGCGTGACAAGCTGAGCGTACATTTCCTTGAGGTTGGGGCGGTTCTTGACCGACACCACATCCCCAGCGGAAACCTGGAACGACGCGATGTCCACCGTCCGGCCATTGACCTGGAAATGACCATGAGCCACGGCCTGGCGGGCCTGCAGCCGGGTCACGGTAAAGCCCGCGCGACGGACGACATTGTCGAGCCGACGCTCGCACTGCACCAGCAGATGATCGCCGGTGTTGCCCTTCATACGACGGGCCTTGGCGAAGTATTTCCGCAGCTGGCGCTCACGCAAGCCATAATAGTGCTTGATCTTCTGCTTTTCGTGCAGAGCTGTTCCGTAGTTGGACAGCTTCTTGCGGCGGTTCGCCTGTCCGGGAGGATAAGCTTTCCGCTCCGAAGCGCGAACCGCTCCGGCGTTTTCGTAAACCTGGAAGTCGAGGCGACGATTGATTCGCGCCTTCGGGCCGGTGTAACGCCCCATATGCCTGGTCCCTTTGCTGACCCCGGGAATCCGCTCCGGGGCGGACTGCGTGTGCAGCCGCGTTCGATCACGATCCTGCCGGTGTGCCTACCTGCGGCGACACCCCCTCCGTCAACGGCAACTCGCCGCTGTGAGAGCGAAGGGAAGATTATGGCAATCTGCGGCGGCTGATTCAAGCATCGGAGCCCGGTTCCTCTGTTTTTTCTTGACGGACTACGCAGGGAACCGTATTTCCACCTGAGCCCCAACGAAAACACCCGACTCCCCTTCCGGAAATCGGGTGCTCGATGAACACAAGTCTCAGCAAAATCAGTCGTTTCGCAGACGGACACCCAGTTCGCCCAGCTTGGCTCGCACTTCGTTGAGCGAAGTCACACCAAAGTTCTTGGCTCCCATGAGTTCGTCAGGTGTCCGCTGGCAGAGCTCGCCTACCGTCGTAATATTCAGACGAGACATGCACTTGCGGCTGCGAACCGACAGATTGAGGTCCGCCACCGGAGTCTGCAAGGTGGCCTGCTCTTCGGGGCTCAGATCCCGGAAGTCGTTCTGGCTGCCGCCACTGCTGGAGGTTGCCCCCGCCTTCTCGTTGATGTTCTGGCCAACCTTCAGACCGTGCAGGGCCATCAACTCACGGACTTCCTTCAGGGAGGTCTCGCCGAAATTCTTGCCCGCCAAAAGTTCGGCTTCGTTGATCCGGGTCAGATCGCCCAACGACTGAATGTTCATCCCCGCCAGACAGTTGCGGCTGCGAACCGACAGTTCGAAATCCGTGACCGGGCGGCTGAGGAGATGCTCCAGCTTCTGCTGCTGCTTGAGC
>QWPB01000056.1 GCA_003671275.1 Planctomycetota bacterium
ATCCCAAGGCCACCCCCGCACTCGGGGGGAAGCCACGCCGTGTCGATTGTTCGAGCCGGCTGGCTGTGGGAAGAGGGGCCAACCCATCCTGGGCACGCAGGGCTGCTTGTTGCTCCATGCGCTGGCCGATCTCATGGGCATCGGTCAGTTCGTGGTAGCCGTTGCACAGTTCCACGCCACCCACGTACAGCTCAAACCGTTCAGCGACCGGGGGGATATCATCGCGAACGCGAGCCAGCGCGGCCTGTGAGGCGGGAAAGTCATGCAGGAACAATGCCCCTTGCTGCGCGATCCACGGTTCGACCCGTTCGGCCAGCAGAAGATTCAGCCACGCATCCCGGTCCAGTGTCTCCGGATATGCCACCGTGATCCCCAACTGTTCGCTCAGGGCCCGAAGTTCATCGACCGTCCGGTGCAGGACGCGGGTTCCAACGGCCCTCTCAAATGCCTGGTCGTAGGGAATTCGCCGGAATGCCGTGACTGGCAGTTCCGCTTTCGCTGGCAGGTGGATTCCTTCTCTCTGGGGAGCGATGACCGCGTGTCGGACCAGAGCTTCCGTGAAAGCCATCTGGTCATGGTCGGTATCGCCCACCCGGTACCATTCCAGCATCGTGAATTCGGGGTTATGCCGGGGCCCGCGTTCGAGACTGCGGACGGCTTTGGTGAATTGATAGATTGACTGAGCCCCTGCGACGAGCAGTCGCTTCATGGCAAACTCGGGCGAGGTTTGCAGATACCGGACCGCCCCGCCTCCAATCGGGACCGCCACTGGATCGAGCCATCGATCCACACACACATCTGCCGATAGGAGTGGTGTCTCCACTTCCCAGTAACCTTGTGAGTCGAAAAACTCGCGAATCGAACGGACCACGGCAGCGCGGGCCTGCAGCGTCTCCATGCGAGCGGTGGGTAAGTCGAGTTCCGAGTCCATCAGCGTGCCTGTTCAAAGGAGGGAGCCCGGATTGTGACAGTTCTCAATCAGTGAAGGCTATCGTCTTCAGGAAAACGGGAGGGGAGGCATTCTGAAAACTGCGTCTCATCGTATTTGTGCTGGTGGCAATCAGTTTAGGCAGGCGGTTGAAAAGAGTCTCCCCAGGACGGCCTTTTCAGGCCGTCTCAACCGGGGAAAGTCGATCTCGAACGGCCTGAAAAGGCTGTCCTACAGGGTGTTTTAGTTCCCGCTGCTTGTCTTAGTCGGCGTAGCTGTCAGAATTACGCCATGCATCCCGCCGTCTTGGAACGTGACGCTCTTTTATCTCAGTGCGAGGTCACCCGGACGCGGCGGTCGGGGCCGGGAGGACAGAATCGTAATAAGGTAGAAACCGCAATTGTCCTGGTCCACCGCCCCAGTGGCATCAGCGTCGAGGCCAGTGAACGGCGGTCCCAAGGGGAGAATCTGGCGGTTGCCGTGACACGTCTGCGACGCGAATTAGCAGTCGGCGTTCGCTCTCCCGAGGTGATCTCTTCGCCCAGTCCACTCTGGATGACGCGATTGCGAGGTAGTCGACTGACGGTCAACCCCGACCATGACGACTATCCACCGCTACTCGCGGAGTCACTCGATCATCTGGCTGCGCTCGACTGGAATGTCAGCTCAGCAGCCCAGCGGCTACAGACCACTGCCAGCCAGCTGGTGGGGCTGTGGAAAAATCATCCTCCGGCCCTCGACCGCGTGAATCAGGAGAGACGGGTGCGCGGTCTTCGACGGCTGATGTGACCGGCCAGTCTTGCGGTTACTCAGGCTGCGCTGGAGTGGCTGGATCGGCGGTTGCCGGTTCCGGAGCGACGGGGGGCGCCGCCTCGGGAGCCTCTGTCACTGCCTGGGGAGCGGGCAACGCGGCCGGGGCGGTCTCCGCGGGAAAGGCTCCCGGGGCCTGGGCTGCGGGCTCGTCGATGGTCTCGCTGAAGTCAGCTGTTTTCAGACTCGCGTCAATCCGTACGGCTTCCTGCAAGTCAGCACTCGCCTGCTGGATTTCACCACTCGATTTGCGTTGCTCCGCGCGAGTGGCATAGGCCTTGGCCACCACCGCATCAAACCGCTGGGCCCGCCGAAAATCAGCAATCGCCAGATCCAGTTTTCCCTGAGCGAAATAGATATCGCCTCGCAGTGAGCACACGTCACGGTGTGGTTCAGTTTGCCCAATCTGGTCACAGATCGCCAGGGCTTTGTCAACCTGGCCTTGCTTCCAGAGCACCAGAGCTTTCCCAAGCTGGGCGGGTATCGAATCCGGCTGCAGCTTCAGGGCATCCTCAAAATTGGTCAATGCCTCGTCCCATCGGGCGACTTTGGCCAGATGCTGACCGCGGGCGACCCAGTTGAGTGGATCTTTGGGATCGGCATTCAGATTGCGGTTGAGGGCATCCAGTTCGTACGACCACTCGATCTGGTCGAGATCCGCTCGAGCCAAGTCGGGTTGTCCCAGAGCGGTGTAGGAGTCGGCCCGCAGCCGGTAGTATTCCATCGTGGCGGGATCGAGTTCGATCGCCTTGGTGAAGTCGGCGATGGCCTCGGGATGTTTCTGGGCCTTCGCGTAGGCCTGCCCGCGATTGTTCCAGGCGTTGACATACTTGCCATTCAGCTGAATGACCTGGGTGAAATCCGCAATGGCCTCGTCGGTTTTTCCGGACTGAGTGAAGGCAAAACCACGATTGTTCATGGCGTCAATATATTTGGCATCGATTCGCAAGGCTGCGTTGAATTCGTGAATCGCCTTCGTGAAGTCCTCGCGGGCGATCCGCGCCAACCCACGGTTGTTGAGTGGCTGGGCGTAGTTGGGATCCAGGGCAATTGCCTGATTGAAGTCGGCCATTGCGTCATCAAACTTCTGCTGCACCAGCAGGAAGTAACCGCGCGTGTTGAAATGCCGGGCATTATCTGGCTGAAGGGCGATAATCTGGTTGAAGTCCAGAACCGCGCGGGGATAGAGCTGCTGGTCGGCATAAATCGAAGCCCGAGTGATATACGCTTCGACGAGTCGCGGATTCGACGCGATTGCCTGGTTCAGCAACTGTACCGCGCCACTGAGATTCTTTTTCTGGACCAGTTCGCGAGCGAGCTTCACGGCTTCCTGCGGAGAAATCCGGCGGGCACTGTTGGCAACGGCAGCGTTCGATGCTGTCGGAGCTTCGACCGGTGCGGCAACTGCGGGAATGGTCGCCGGAGCATCAGCTACCGGGGCGGGTGTGTCACTGCCGCCACATCCCGTCAAACCTATCAAGAGTACCCAGGGAATCGACTTGCGCATGGTGAATCGTCCATCCGTGAACCATCCTGGCGTCCCTGCCAGACCGCGTGAGGGATCTGCCCTCGCTTCATCCCGGCTTGTATCCCAGGACTGCGGATCGGGTCAATGGCGGTTACTTGCATCCCCATTTCAGGCGTGGAAAACGCATCTTGCGGGTGCGGTGGACCGTCGTCGAAACCGTGGGAAAGCGTCCAATGACTGATGGCGATCTACCCACATTTTCAGGTTGGACGAAGCACTTTCGTCGATGATTCACCTGCCCTGGCAACCAGGCATCTTCCCGTTGATCACACCACACTCGAAAAAAAGAGGCCCAGGGGATATCTCCTCCGGGCCTCTCGGTTTTGTCAAGAAATCGGTAGTCGCGGATCAGCTAGATCGCCACGTTGATCTCGTACCCCTGGCGCTGTTCGCGGCCCATCCAGGCCGCGGCGGCATCGTCGCCGGTGATCATCTCGGCGACGGAGTCCCAGTTGATCTTGCGGTCCAGGCGGATCGCAATGTTGGCCAGGTGGCAGACCGTCATCGCGCGGTGGTGCGAGAAGACGTCCGAGATCGGGTTCTTGCGGGTGCCGATGCACTCGAAGAAGTTGGCCATGTGCGACTCGGGCAGCTTGCCGCCGTAGACCTTTTCCATGGCATCTTCGCCCAGCGGCTTGTCCTTCAGGGCCTCGAACGCCTGTCCGCTGAGCTTGCCTCGGCTGACATGGAATACGCCATCGGTGCCTTCGAACAGGATGCCGTTGCCGCCCTCCAGCTTGCCTTCCTTGTTGACCAGTCCGCACAACTTCTTCTGGTCGTCGCTCAGGTCATCGACGATTCCCATCACGACATCGTTCGGACACATGACCGTGACATCGAACTTCGAGGCCACATTGTATTCATCGTTCCGGGTCGGGACGCCATCCTTCAATTCGACCGGATGCTGGCCCTTACCGCTGACCGAGGTCGGGCCGGTCTTGTCCATACCGATGGCCCATGAGGCAATGTCGACATGGTGCGCGCCCCAGTCGGTCATTTTGCCGCCCGAGTACTCGTACCACCAACGGAACTCGTAGTGGCACCGCGAAGCGGGATAACGGTTGTTGGTGCTTTGCTCGTTCTTACCAGCCCGATAATCGACGAGAGGCGCCTGTCCCAGCCACTTATCCCAATTGAGTCCAGTCGGCACGCTACCGACGGGGATCACGCCGCTGGGCTTCACGCCTCCAATCGCACAGGTGACCTTCTTCACGGTACCGATCCGACCATCACGGATCATGGCAATCGCTCGCAGGAAGTTGCGGCCCATTTCGGTCCGCTGCTGGGTACCGACCTGGAAAACGCGGTTGGTCTCTTTCAGCACCTTGACGATCTGCTTGCCCTCGTTGATGGTCAGGGTCAGCGGCTTTTCGCAATAGATATCCTTGCCCGCCTGCATCGCTTCGATGGCGATCTTCGAGTGCCAGTGGTCGGGCGTCACGATCGTGACGACATCGATGTCTTTGCGTTCGAGAATCTTCTGGTAGTCCTCGTAGACATCGATGTCGGCCTTCTGGCCGTTCTTTTCGTTGTTGGAAGCGGCAATCTGCTTCCCTTCGGCGGCGTGGTTCGCATCGACATCACAGACCGCGACACAGGTCGCAAATTTCATCGCCTGTGGGCCGACGGCTTTCCAGCGATCACCGGTTCCGATGCAGCCGAGTCGCAGTCGAGCGTTCGGACTCTTCGCGTCATCAGCGAGCGTCCTTGACGAAGGAATCCACAAGGGAGCCACCGCTCCGGCGGCGGCCAGAAGAGAAGTGTTCTGCAAGAACAGACGACGATTGACCGGCTGAGACTGACTCATCGAGTGGTTTCCTCGGGCAGCGGGACGAACAGCAGAGTGCGACACGTCGGCCAGTAACCGACACGATACAGATTCACTCAGCCTGATGAGCCAGATCGTAACCAAACCATTCCCAAATGTCAGGGTTTCGCCCCGACACTCCTGCCGCTAGTCGTCGTTTTCTGTTTCAGCCTCAGCCTCGATGGCGTCGTTTTCCATCAGGAATGTCTCCAGCTCCGCTCCGCGCGGAGGGCGGCGGCTGTCGAGATACGCTTGCAGTAGCACCTGGGCAGCCAGCATGTCGAGCTTCTTTTTTCGCTGGGCCCGTGACAGGTCCAGCTCGACCAGCCGATCTTCCACGACCGCCGATGTACACCGTTCATCATGCAGGGTCACCGGCAGTTGGAACGTCTGATGGAGCCATCGGGCAAATTGACGGCACTGTTGGGACTTGGGGCTTTCGGACCCATTCATAAAGATCGGAAGTCCCACCACGAGCCCGGCTACGCAATACTCTTGAATCCAGTATTGGAACCGTGCCTGATCGAGCGTAGGAGTCCGCCGGGTGTAGTTTTCAACGGGGCAAGCCATCGACTGTTCGGGATCGGAAACGGCGAAGCCCATCCGCTTGTCGCCATAGTCGATGGCCAGCAGCCGGCCACGCGGCGGCATGTCCGGAAAAACAAAAGCATCCAGCGGAGGGGATTCGTGCGACATGACGGTGGGACGGAAGCCGTATTAGAACTGGTTCGCGGGATCGGCAGGCAAGACTGTCTGCCCGACTGAAACCGTGGCACAGGCATTAACAGTGGGACAGACATTCCTGTCTGTGCGCACGGAGGTCTGTACGCTCGGAAGACAACTTCTGAACCTGCTTTCACTGCGGGGCCGGGCGAATCCCATGGGCTCGCGTCGGCAGCGTTCAGGCAAAGCGTTTGGCCACTTCCACCAGGGTGCGGACCATCGCTCCCGTGGCTCCTCCGTCGCGATGGGCCTTGGAGGACTCCATGAAGGCGGGCCCCGCGATGTCCAGATGAACCCACGGCTTCCCGCCCACGAACTTCTCCAGAAACTTGGCAGCGGTGATCGCCCCGCCCCAGCGGGTGCCGATGTTCTTCATGTCCGCCGTGTCGCACTTCAGCTGTTCGGAAAAGCTGTCGAACATCGGCATGGGCCAGGCGTCTTCGCCAGCCTCGCGGGCCGCCGCGAGTAACTGATCGCCCCATTCCGAATGGTTGGGAAAGACTCCTGTCACTTCCTCGCCCAGAGCCACCACACAAGCTCCGGTCAACGTGGCCAGATCGATCAGCTTGTCGACCCCCTGATCGACCACATAGGACAGCACGTCAGCCAGGACCAGCCGCCCTTCGGCATCGGTATTCATGATCTCAATCGTCATGCCGTTGCGGGCGGTCAGGATCTCGCCGAGCATAAACGCCGACCCGCTCGGCATATTCTCGACCAATCCCGCCGCCATCAGGACGTTGACTTTGAGCTTGAGGCGGGCGATGGCCAGAACGGCCCCCAAGGCGGTCGCCGCCCCAGCCATGTCGCATTTCATCGTCTTCATCGAGTCCGACGGCTTGAGCGACAATCCGCCGCTGTCGAACGTGACTCCCTTTCCAACGAGTCCCAGCCACGGTTGACCGGCTCCCGCCCCCTCGTACCGCAACAGAACCACACGGGGCGGGCGGACGCTACCCCGGGCCACTCCATGCAGCGACCCCATCTTTTCGGCAAGAATGCGGTCTTCGTCCAGAACCTCGCAGGCCAGTCCCAACCGCTGGGCTTCCGCAACGGCTCGCTGGGCGAACGTTTCGGGATACAGCTCGCCCGGATGCCGGTTCACCAGTTCGCGGGTCAAATTGGTCGACTCGCCCACGATCAGCCCCGTCTGGACACCCCGCTCGGCATCGGCCACGGCGGCGGGACTAACCAGCAGGCTGACCTCATCAAAGCGGAAACGGTCCGGCTCAGCCTTGTAAAGTCCCTGTCCGACACAGCCCACTGTCATGGCATTGGCCACTACGGAGGCCACTGACTCCTCGTCCAGTCCCGCCAATGGGGCTGCGGGCAGGGCCACAGCGACGGAGGCCACAGCCCGGGTGGAGAGCTTGCGGGCCACGGTCATCAGGGCCCGATCAAGTCTGGACTTGGTCAGCGTCGCTGCCTCGCCCAGTCCGACCACGCATACCCGTGTCGCAGCGATACCCGTGACCTGCAACAGCTCGATCGATTCGGCGAGCTTACCGGTGATGTCTCCACGCGCGATCAAGGCGGCGATCGTTCCTCCCAGTGAGGCGTCCACGAGCTGGGTCGGAGCGGGCAACGGAGCCTTTTCAAACACAGTCACAACCAGCCAGTCGGCCACCACTTGAACCGGGGATGCATCCAGTACGCGAATCTTCATCAGAATCTCTCCATCGTCCCGCAGGACCAGTATCCAACCAGGCCATCATCCCGACGGCTTCCGGTGCAGAGTGTAGCGAGCAGATCACAGTTTGTGGGGGCCGGACAGCGGCGTTTTTGTTCTCGAAGGGGCGCTTACTGTTCACTCCATAGACGCCGCTGACGATCCTCTTTTGATTGCATTTCGGTATACAGCAGACTTGGCTGGATGTCGTGGTTGTTCTGATATTTGCCTTTGTCGTATTCGCGAATGGCACCTTCGATGGTGTGATAGAAAATCTGGCAGATTTCCACGCCCGGATAGATCCGTACGGGCTGGACGGCGTACATCTCCAGTGTCCAGTAACCACAGAATCCAACATCCCCGAACCCGGCTGTAACATGCACAAACAGTCCCAGTCTTCCAACGGAAGAGCGGCCTTCGAGCATCGGAACCAGATTGTGCGTCTCGGTACGCTCCACGGTCCGAGCGAGATAGAGCTGCCCCGGGTTGAGCTCCAGTCCGTCCGGGGGAATCTCAATGCGACGATGTCGACTGGGGCGCCGCATGTCGAGAACAATCTCTTCATACACCAGCAGCTCATTATGCAACCGCAGGTTGTAGCTGTTCGGGTTCAGCTGGGACTCGCGGAACGGATCAATCATAATATCCGTTCCCAGTCGAGCCTGGATCTCGCTGCCGCTGAGGATCATGAAAACGCGCCACAGAGAAGGGATAGCGAATGGATTTCTGCCGACCACGAACGGACCAGCAGAGATACTCGGAGAATAGCGAGACGCGCTCCCGACAGCCAATCGCACCCCCAGTGTGGCGGGATGAATGTGTGCGTTCGGAAAGTCGGTGCGGCAGGCCATCCTGTCTGCCGCATGCATCGCACGCATCGTTTTCCTGGGGATCGTGGGGCAGGCCATCTTGACTCGCCTCACGACCTGCTGTCTTAACGCGCACTCGCGGGATTATGCCCGCAATCGTTTCGCGATCAGATCAACAACCTCACTGGCAGGAATGCGAATCTGCTCCAGCGTGTCGCGGTCGCGGAGGGTGACGGTCCCGTCCGTCATCGTCTGGCCGTCGACGGTGATGCACCACGGTGTGCCGATTTCGTCCATGCGGCGGTAGCGTTTGCCGATGGCGGCCTGGGCGTCGTATTGGGCGTTGATCCCGGCGTCCTTGAACGCCTTGTAGATCTCCAGGGCCTTCTCGGGCTGGCCGTCCTTCTTGATCAGCGGGAAGATCGCCACCTTCACCGGAGCCAGTCGCGGGTGCAGCTTCAGCACCACGCGGGTCTGCATGACCCCCTTGTCATCCGGGGCTTCGTCTTCGTAATACGCCTCGCACAGGAACGCCAGCGTCGTGCGGTCGCACCCAGCTGCGGGTTCGATGACGTGGGGGACATACCGTTCGCGGGTCTGGTCGTCGAAGTAGGACAGATCCTTGCCCGAGCCGCGATATTTCGGCTGACCGTCGGGGCCGAGTTCAACGTTGAGAGCCTTGTCGAGCTTCCCTTCAGAGTGCGAACGCAGGTCGAAGTCCCCGCGATGAGCGACCCCCTCCAGCTCGCCGTATTCGCCCTCGTCGAGGAACGGGAAGGCGTACTCAATGTCGGCTGTCCCGACCGAGTAGTGGGCCAGTTCCGACTTGTCATGTTCGCGTAGTAATAAATTCTCGCTCTTGATGCCGAGGGCGGCGTACCACTTCATGCGGCGATCTCGCCAGTAGCTGTACCACTTGGGCGACTCCGCCGGAGCGCAGAAGAACTCCATCTCCATCTGCTCGAACTCGCGCGAGCGGAACGTGAAGTTGCGCGGCGTGATCTCGTTGCGAAAGCTCTTGCCGATCTGGGCGATCCCGAACGGCACACGGACGCGCGACGAGTCGCAGACGTTCTTGAAGTTGACGAACATCCCCTGAGCGGTCTCAGGGCGGAGGAAGGCCTTGTTCTCTGCCGTCTGGAGGGCCCCGGTGTTGGTCTCCATCATCAGGTTGAAATCGCGAGGCTCGGTCAGTGTCCCCGGCCCTGTCGCGTCAGGGCCAATCACATGGTCGTACTTGTCGAGCGGAACGGAGGCCAGCGTGCTCAACTCCGACTTCCAGGCGAGTTTGTGCGTCTCGTTACTCTTCACGCCGAACAGCTTGCAGGCTCGCTTGACCAGAGCGTCGCCCGCCTCGGGGCCATCGGCCATTGTCGTCACGTACCAGTCGCCGACCTCATTCGGGGGAGTCGGTACGGAACCTTCCGGCGCGGCCTTCTGCGCCAACGCACCGGTGATCCACCGTCCCTTCATATGGTCCAACCGATACCGCCCTTTGGCCTCTCGGCAGTCCACCATCTTGTCGGCGAACAGGTCGTAATGCCCCGACACCTTCCACACCTGCGGGTGCATGATGATCGAGGTCTCGATCCCCACGATGTTGAACCCACACGGGGCGACTGGGTCGGGCAGCATCGGGTCGTTGGCCACGACCATATCCTGCCACCACGCCTGCCGCACGTTCCGCTTCAGTTCCACGCCCAGCGGGCCGTAGTCCCAGAACCCGTTCTGACCGCCGTAGATCTCAGAACTCTGAAAAATGAACCCGCGCCGCTTGCACAGCGCGACAATCTTCTCCATCCGAGCGGTTCGTTCCTGACTGGCCATGTCTGTCCTGCATCCCGACGAAAATGACTCTAAACCCCATGCATCCCGGACGATCCGATGTCCACGGAGTCTGGCACTGGTTCCCCAAGTTGCCATATGAACGAACGGATCGTAGAGGACGCGAGCCATGTGGGAAAGAACAGCGACGATTTCCCCACGGTGTCGCACGGTTTCACCGTAGGCCAGCTGTCAGCCATCAGCATTCAGCCAGCAGAAGACTTCCCCAGCGTGAAACAGTGCGTTGCCGTGCGAATTCCCAAGAACCGATAGATGGCTTCACAGAATCCCAAAGATGGCTGACGGCAACACAATCCAACGGGAGTCATTGATCTAACCACTCCCCGGAACGGCCCCTACTTCGCGGGCTCAACCTCGATCAGTTGCGTTGGTCCGGGCACGAAACTGGCACGGTGTTCAGCGGCGACTTTGGCCAAGTCTTTCGCGACCTCGGCATGCTGGGCAGCGACGTTAAACCGTTCACTGGGATCAATCCCCAGGTGGTACAACTCCGGCGGGTCGTGGGCATCGGGCTTCGGCTGGCCGTAACCCGGCTGGGTGAGAAAGTGGGCCTTCCATGGCCCTTGTCGGACCGCAAATAGCTGCGTGCCTCGGTAGTAGAAGTACGGCGGACGTTCCACGCTCCCTTGATGGGTGAGCAGGGGATAAATGTCGATCCCATCGATCGGACGATCCGCGGGAACCGAGGCCCCTCCCAACTTCGCAAAGGTCGTAAAGAGATCCATGGTACAGGCCATCTCATGCTGGACGCTCCCTGCCGGGATCGTCCCCGGACACCAGGCGATCCCGGGCACGCGCATGCCGCCCTCATACGTCGAGCCCTTTCCCTCCTTGAGCAGTCCCGCCGACCCGCCATGCTGGTTGAAGATCAGCCACGGGCCATTGTCGCTGCTGAATACGACGATCGTGTTGTCGGCGAGACCTTCCTTCCGCAGGGTGTCGAGCACCTCGCCGACGCTCCAGTCGAGTTCCTCGACGACATCGCCGTATCGACCCGCGGCACTCCGGCCTTCGAAATCTTTCGAAGCGAACAATGGCACATGCGGGAACGAATGGGCCATGTACAGAAAGAACGATCCGGCCTTGTGGTCGCGAATGAAACGGGTCGCGTCTTCCGTATAGAGCTTCGTGATCACATGCTGATCGGGCCGGGGATCGACGATCTCGGTGCCACGAATCAACGGGGTTTGCCAGTACTCATTCTTCTCCCCAAAGAACCGCTGGTCTCTGTCTTTGGGAGCATCGGGAGCGGGGCGCATGTCGTTCGAGAACGGCATGCCAAAGTAGCTGTCGAAGCCATGCCGAGGGGGAAGGTGTTGCGGCAAATGGCCCAGATGCCACTTGCCGACACATCCGGTCGCGTACCCCTGTTCCTTTAGCAATTCGGGAAGAGTCCGCTCGTCCTGGGGCAGTCCTCCTGCGGAGTTCCGGCGCAAAACGCGATGCTGATCGTGGCACATGCCATTTCGGATCGGATACCGCCCTGTCAGCAGAGCCGCGCGGCTTGGCGTACAGACCTCCGCCGCCGAATAGAACTCGGTGAACCGCATCCCTTCGGCAGCCATTCGGTCGAGATGCGGTGTCCGAATTGTCGGATGACCGTAGCAACCGAGGTCACCGTACCCGAGGTCATCCGCATAGATGATGACGAAGTTCGGCCCCGCCGGAGCTGGGGCGGAAGATGCGAAGAACAACAGCGAAGCCAGCCACCAACTCATCAGACGCATGAAATCCTCGATTCGGGTGTGTGACCGATGCGATTTCCCCCCCCAGAGCCGCTCCAGTCCGGCGGGGAGCATCCAGATTAGCCAGTGCTGGCGCGGAGCGAAACCACCGCAGCTGGCTTCCAAGCGATCCGACGTGGACTCGCGATTATTATGTGGCCCAAACGCTGGCCCCATGGGGCGTCTTCCGCCACGACATTCCGGGAAGTACCGACTTACAAGGCAATGGCAATGACGGCCAGTACGCCGATCCAGACCACTCCCAGAAAATGCCATAGACTGACACACAGCGTCACCCCCCAATGATATTCGTGGTCGTACTTGTCCGCATAGGCTCGGACCGTGATATAGCACAAGCTGAGGATCGCCATGACAAAATGCAGGGCATGCAGCAGGCACAGGAGCATCACAAACGGACGGACGCCCCGCGAAGTGGCATCGGCACTGCGTTCGATCGGGCTGATGGCCCACAAGGCGTAACATTGGACTGCCGTGAACAGGAGTCCGCAGGCGAGGGCCACGAGCAACCACCGCCGAAAGGCCCACTGGTGCTCTTGTCGGACCTCACGCAAGCTGGTGCTGAGGGAAATGCTGCCCCCGAAAAGCAGTACGCTGCTGATGGCGAAAGCCGGATGGAAGATCATGGTCCATGGCGAACCATCGGATTTTCGTCCGAAGGTTTGGATCAGCCCCCATGCCAGCCCGATGGCCAAGGCCAGCACACTGGTGCTCAGCCCGGCAAAACGCAGGGCCAGTATACTGCGATCAGCGGCGTGTCGCTCGGGAACCGGTGGGGAGGTTCGCGGGCCAGGCGGTTCGCTCCATGGTCCATTCCAAGACATCCTGGCCTCCGAGGTAAGACTCTCCCGGCTTCTCATGGTAGGATGCGATCCGCTGAGAGGCCATCCCCTCCCGGCTCTCCGGACGCAGAGGCCGGACCGAATCACTCGAAACAGGGAAGCATTCATGCGATGGGCCTACTTCGCCGGGTGGATCGTACTGTGTTGCGCTGCAGTGACTGGGGGGGCGGAGCCCGTGGCCCGTCCGAACATCCTCTTCATTCTAACCGATGATCAGGGGCCCCATGCGGCGGGATATCTGGGCAATCCGGAACTCAAGACGCCGCATCTGGATCGTCTGGCGAGCGAGGGAGCCCAGCTGCGAAATGCCTTTTGCGTCACGCCGGTGTGCAGTCCTTCGCGAGCTTCTCTGGCGACGAGCCGTTATGGGTCAGAACTGGGGATTCTGGACTGGATCAATCCGAAGTCCCAGCCCGAAGTTGGCCTGAACCCCAACGCTGTCACGTGGATGGAGTTACTGCAGGAGTCGGGTTACGCCACTGGATTGATGGGCAAGTGGCATCTGGGAACGGCAGAGCGGTATCACCCGACGTTGCAGGGGTACACCGAGTTTATGGGGTTTCTGGATGGAGGCCGTCCGACTCAGAATGCCTTGCTGGAAATTGGGGGCCACGAGCAGCAGTCACAGGGCTTTATTGTGGATGTTGTCACCGATGGTGCGATCGAATTCCTGAAGGCTCATCATCAGTCCGGTCCGTTCGCTCTGTCCGTCCATTATCGCGAGCCGCACGCGGCATGGCTGCCCGCCCGCGACGAGGACGTGGCACCGTATCGTGATCTGGACCCGGCGATTCCCGCGAGCGAGGCGACGGGCCTTGATGAAGTCCGTCTGAAGAAAATGATCCGCGAGTATTACATCAGTGTAGCCAGCGTGGATCGCAGTGTCGGACGGTTGATGCGGGCGCTCGATGAGTTGAAGCTCCGGGAGAACACGATTGTGATTTTCACGAGCGATCACGGATACCAGACTGGTCATCACGGTCTCTTTCACAAAGGCAATGCCACCTGGATGTTGAAAGAGAAGCCGAAGCCGCGATGGTCCGACATTGGAGCCCAGCGACGCCCCAATATGTTCGACCAGTCGTTGCGGGTTCCCGCCATTGTACGTTGGCCCGGCGTCGTCACAGCGCAGAGGGTGGTGGATCGCACCGTTACGCATCTGGACTGGTACCCCACACTCCTGGCGATGGCGGGCGTGGAACTTCCCGATGATATCCCCGTTCATGGCCGCAGCCTTGTTCCCCTGCTGCGAGGGACCCCACCGTCCGACTGGTCGGATGAGTTTTACAGTGAGTACAGCATGCGGGAAGGGGCCACGGTCGACATGCGCTGTTGGAGAACTCCCGAGTGGAAACTCGTGATCGACTTCCGTCATCGCGACCGGGACGAACTATTCGATCTGAAAGCCGATCCGCACGAGACCACCAATCTGATCGTCAGCGAGCGGGCTGACGCTCAGGCCGCCCGGCAGGCCCTGGAATCTCGTATTATTGGTCAATTGCGATCGATTGGTGACCCGCTTCAGGCTGAACTTCCGATCACGAAGGAGAATGGCCAGTAATGTCCGAAGCCCAGCCGAAGTCGGATCTCGATGCTCCCCCCGTCACCGTGCAGCGACGATTGCTGCTGATGATTGCCGGGGGGGTGTTGACGGTATGCCTGATGGCCTGCTGTGTGTGCAGCGGGGCGATGTTCTATTTCCGTCCGCGGATCGAGCAGAGTCCGGAAAAGGCGATCGCTTTGACGAAGCAGGTGTTTCGATCGATCACGATCCCCTCACGCTGGGAGGCCCGGGGAACGATTGAACTGAACGTGTTTCATCAGCTGAATGTGCGGGGGGCCTACTACGAACATCCCAAGTATGAAAGTGTCCTGGCGCTGATTCATGTCGACAGCCGCTGGAACTCGCAAGCTTCCGTACGGGAGCACATTCGGGAGACCATGATCGAGCGAGGCGGGGGCGATGAGCCCATGTTGATCCAGGAACGAGCCACTCGAGAATTCACCGTTCGCGATTCCCTCCTGCGGTTCGAATTCTCCACAGCCAAGGATCTGGCCACCGATAAGACCTACCGCCTCGTCGAGGGAGTCGTCACGGGAACCACCGGCGATGTGCTAATCTGCCTGAAGATCGATGCCGACGCCTGGGACGAGGACGAGGTGGCTGCGCTGCTGCAATCGATTCAATAGGAGGAGGCTTCGGTTTGCAGTTTTCAATTGACCATACGTATCATGAAACTGTGGCGGTGTGCCCGCGGAGTCGTTCACGCACACCTCCCACTGCCGGGCTGACCCCAAGGATTCGAATATGCAGTCCCCCCATCGTTCGCAGGTAAAGCCTCGGTCCAATCCCGGTGGATTCACGCTCGTGGAACTGCTGGTTGTGATTGCCATCATTGCCTTGCTGGTGTCGATGCTGTTGCCCGCCGTGCAAAAGGCGCGTGAAGCCGCGCGCCGGAACAGCTGCCTGAACAATATGCGGCAACTGGGGCTGGCTGCACACAACTACCTGTCCGGCTTCAAAGTGTTCCCCTCGGGGTGGATTGAAGACCCCAATGCCCCATTGGCGGATCTGTCCTACGGCGGATCGCCGTGCTTTCCGGCTCCGGTGACATTGCCGCTGGCAGGTGGCCCACCGCCGGTGACGCTGACGCTTCAGGACTGGGTGATGTCCCCCTATTTCGGATGGCATGCCTTGCTGCTGCCGCAGATGGATCAGGGAACCGTCCTCCTGAACTTCGCCCTGCTCAAGACAGACCCTGCCAATTACAACATGCTGCGGGTGCCCATTGAGTCCTATGTGTGCCCCAGCGCCAGCTATCCGGCTCAACGTACCGACAACCTGGGATACACCAGCTATCGGGGGAACATGGGATGGTGGTCACAGAATGATCCCAATGCACCGTTGAACAACGGAATCTTCTACCGGAACAGCGGTGTCAGTGACCGAGACATCACCGATGGCATGAGCCAGACCGTGCAGTTCGGTGAAACTCTGTTCGGCGGTTACTGGGGTGACAGCTATGCCTGCTGTGCCCGGGCCCGGGACGATCAGCCCAACTTTGATGCCCACTGGACGGCAGCGTCGGCCAATGCCACCGCGATTTGTGGTAATGCCCAGAACCCGAACATCCATTTCTTCAGCTTCGGCAGCTTTCACACGGATCTGTGCAACTTCACGCTGTGTGATGGATCTTCGCGAGCCATCTCCAAGTCCGTGGACACCAACGTCTTTCGGGCGATTTGCAGCCGCAACGGCCGCGAGCCCATCACCCAAGAGTTCTAGTTGAACACCTCACGTTTTTCACGGAGAACTGCTCCCATGAATTTTGGTCGCACATTGCTGTCATGGATCTGTCTCACAGTGGCTGTTGGAAAATCTGCCATGGCTGAAGATGCTCAACTTGAGGTGGGATCCCCTGCCCCGGAGTTCACGGTGAAAGACGACCAGGGAAAAGACTGGAAGTCATCGGACCATTTTGGCAAGAAGATTGTCGTGGTCTACTTCTACCCGGCGGATCTAACGGGGGGCTGCACCAAGCAGGCATGCGGGTTCCGGGATGATATGGCCAAGCTGCAGGGAGCCGGCGTGGAAGTGGTGGGTGTCAGCGGCGACTCGGTGGAGAACCACCAGTTATTCAAGGCCGATCGTCAGTTGCCGTTCACTCTGCTGGCGGATGAAGCGGGCGAAGTGGCCCACAAGTTTGGCGTGCCCGTGACGATCGAAACCAAGGTGGCCAGTGTCGAGAAATCGGACGGCACCAAGATCTCCCTGACACGCAAGGCCACTGCCAAGCGCTGGACCTTTGTGGTGGGGGCGGATGGCAAGGTGGCCTACAAGAACACGATGGTCCAGGCTGCCGAAGACAGCCAATCGATCTTGAAGGCTGTGGCAGCCCTGAAGAAATAATCGCACGTGCGATTGCATGTTTTTCACACGGGGCGACCAAAAAGGTCGCCCCGGATTTGTTGATGGTATGGACTCGTGACGGTCGACCGCTGAGGACACCGGGCCGTGTGATACGGGATTGTAAGCGTGTGATACGGGCTGTGCTTTACGGGCAGTTGCGTCCGTCACAGCGGTTGCGAAGAAACAGCCAATGATCCCCGCCATCAGGGCGGTATTCCCGCGTCAGATCCCAATCGGACCGGTACAGGTGTTCGAAGTCCGGCTCGTAATCGGCTGTCCGGTCGACGAAATCGCTCCAGCGATCTGTAACCCGTCCGACATGACATCCCGTCCCCAACGACAGGCAAGCCAACAAAACGGCGTAACGCGTTCCCTGCAGCATGACAGCCTCCCTTGCCATCATCGGCGATGGGGGTGAAGCCATTGTGACGAGTTTACCCGGTGTTTCACGGATAATGCCTGAAGCGATTCACGGGGCCGCATAACCTGATCAAGCCAAATAATCGGCACGACAGTTACCGGGAAGGCGTCGGATGATTTCGGCTGATGGGCACGCCAATCATGCTGCCATCAAACACCAGCTTGTCATCGACCCAGCCCTGGAATTCAAACTTGGCGAGGATGCGGGGCATCACGCGGGTCGTGCGCACCAGCAGGATCAGTCGACTGCCGGGATAGACCGGCTGCCGGAACCGGACCGAGTCCATTCCGCCAAAACCCAAGTACTCACCGCCCTGCAGAATGTTGTATTTGCGGGCGTAAAAACCCGCCAGTTGTGCCGCCGCTTCACAGAGGATCACCCCGGGCATCAAGGGGAAGCCGGGCATGTGGCCCTGGATCCAGAATTCGTCGTGGGTCACTTCCTTGAAACCGATCAGGCCGTGCTGCTCCTGGTTGACCCAGACCACGCCGCTCAACTGTTCCATTTCGTGCCGTTGCGGATTCACCTTGCGGATGTCATCCAAGGTGAATAACGGCTTGTCATAGTTGAATGGCTTGTAGTCGAAGAGCGGTTCAGCAGCCATGGCAATCGTCAGAACAAGAGGAAGACACCCGAGAACCGGTGTCCCGATGGAGTTCGGATCTGTGGGAGTGCAAACCCCCAACGAGCCACACAGGATATCACCATCTTGCCAGAGGAACGACCGTGAGCGCATGGATTCGCAGGCTGATTGGAGAGATCGCCAGATCATGGCCACCTCAGAGGATATCGCGGTGGTGGTTTGTGGGAATTCCGCCCAATCCTTCCCGCATAACCAATCACCAGAATCCGCCACAGCCTCGGATGACCAACGCCCCCCCAGAAACTCCATGTGTCTTTTTCGCATCAAAATCCAAAAAAGCGATAGAGATGGATTGACCGGCAGAATCCGCCCGATAAATTCTGATCCGTGGGGAACGAGCCCACATCGCTCTTTGAAAACCGGTTGCTTGTGGGATTTCGACCCAGTACGATGAAGTCATGACTTCTCGATACAGCCCTTGAAATCGTGTGTCTCTCGCATGCCTGCGACCCCCGAAACTTTCATCACCGGCGAGATCAAACGGACGCTCGATGAGCGATTCCGGTTGACCCTTCCGGCGGAGTTCGCGGAGGCCGTCACGGATGAAGAGGGGCATACGATTGTGGCGAAGGAACGCTACGGCTGTCTCAGCTTATGGAAGGCCAGTGACTGGCAGCAGCGGATTGACGACGGAGTTGCTTTGATCCGCCAGAAGATTCAAGCCGGTCGCATGGAACAGAAATGGTCCGAGGTGCAACGCCTGGGACGGTTGCTCTCCAGTCGTTATCAGCCAGTGCAACTGGCCAATCGATCGCGACTCTTGATCCCCGAAGGCTTTCGTGAATTCCTGGATGTCGACAAGAACCAGGAAGTGATGGTTGTCGGGGCCGTCGTCTGTGTTGAGGTCTGGAATCCCAAGGCATGGATGGAGCAACTGCGACTGGATATGCCGGAGTTTGGCCCGCTGTTCAAGAGCCTCACGGATTGAGGCTTCCGAGTCTTACGGAGTAAGACGGCAATGGGTTTCGGCGGATCTTCACTGAGAAAACGGGCAGCGTCGGCACATGGATGGTGCCGATTCCAAGGACGCGACTGCGGCCCGCGCTCGCCGTTTTTTCAGGCGTTGCAGACTCCTTCCCCATCGGTATTACGGCACATCCGAGAGAGGCGAACGTTTCGGACCACTCAGTAACTCCCCAGCGGGTCCCCACAACTCGTACGGAGCAGGACGGACAGGGCAAGGACGCTCACGACTCGCTCTCCCTCTCGGATGTGCTTTTTATTTTCGAGTCCCTGATTGCTGGCCAGTCACCCGTATCGGACAGCACAGCTCGCCGGTGCATTCGATGCTCCACCCTCTGCTGGCAATCGGCGGAAATACTTCGGGGTAATAGATTTTTCTGGGGGGGCATTGCCTCCCTGGCTAGTGGTTGAATTGCGCTGCCACAAACACTCGTCCGTAACCCGACCTCGACAAATCTCTCGCCGCCTGCGACGCTTATCCCCTCGGCATGTCTTTTCCGCCGAATCAACGGGCATCTACTTTCAGTGAGTGTGTGGGAATGGTCGGTTTTCCTTTAAAGGGTGTGGTTCCTCCGCTGGTCACTCCGCTGGCCGGACGCGATCAGATCGATTTGCCAGCACTTTCGCGGCTCATCGAGCATGTCCTCGGAGGAGGAGTTCACGGGGTGTTCCTCCTGGGCACCACCGGCGAGGGGCCCAGCCTGGGGCACGCGGCCCAGCGGTTGCTTGTTTCCGAAGCCACTCGACTTGTTCGGCAGCGCGTCCCGGTTCTGGTGGGAATCACCGACTCTTCGTTCAGCGAATCGCTCCAGCTGGCTCGTCATGCTGCCGACGTCGGGGCGGATGCGGTGGTGCTGGCCCCGCCGTTTTACTTCCCCATGCACCAGAATGACCTGCGGCACTACTGCACTGCCCTGGCCCGCGAAGTGCCCTTGCCTCTGTACCTGTACAACATGCCCAGCCACTGTAAGGTGTCGTTTGAGCTCGATACCGTACGATATCTGATCGATGAACCGAACATTGTGGGATTCAAGGACAGTTCGGGCCAGATGTTGTTCTTTAACCAGCTGCTGACAATGGCCCAGGAGCGGACCGACTTCAGCGTGCTGATGGGCCCCGAGGAACTGATGGCCGAAGGGGTGCTGATGGGCTGTCACGGCGGCGTCTGCGGAGGCGCGAATCTAGTGCCCCGGATGTATGTCGATATGTACGAGGCCGCCGTCACCGGGGATCTGCGTTTGGTTCACATTCTGCAGCAGCGGATCTTGCGGCTGTCAGCCAAGGTTTATGGGGTGGGCTATGCGCCGAGCAGCTACTTGACGGGACTCAAGGCCGCGCTGTCCCTGATTGGCCTGTGCGACGACCGGCTGTCAGAGCCCTTGAGCTCGCTCCCGGAAGATCGTCGTGCGGTTCTGGCCCGACACCTGGTCGATCTCGGCATGACCATTACCCCGCATTGAGACAGGAGGCAACCCGACCAGACGCTCCCTTCTACGCACGTCTCATGGAAGGTGGATGACTACAGAAGCATGGATTCTGCAACGGGCTGTTAACGCGTGCGGACTATTTCCCGGCAGCCTTCTCACGGGTCCGACGAGCTTGGTACTCCGCAAGAATTCCCTCGGGATCATCATCGAACGCCTGTTTGCAGCCCGTACAGCAGACGTAGTACGACTGGCCTTTATGTTCCACTTTGATCGTCCCCAGTCCGCCGGTCACGACGCACTCTGGCTGTCCGCCGCCTGCCGCTGCCAGTCGAGTCCCTTCACGGGTGTAACCGACCTCCGCGATTCGAGTGTATGACTGCTGCTCCGTCCGGCGTTTCTCGAACAGGATCAATGTTCGCTGTTCGTTTAATGGGGTCAGCGTGATCCGGTGAACCTCCTCTTGCTCGTCCGGCGACGATTCACAAACGAGCTTGCCGTCAGCGAGCTTACCCAACAGCGTCCGGGCTGTTCCTTCCGGCGAGGTCCAGTGGATCTGGTACTCCCCGGGCTGGGCACCGGCGGTCAGCTTGAGCGTGGTTGCCAGTTTTCCCCTGGTGACGGTCCCGACCAGCGCGGTTTCGTTTTCAGAAAAACTCCATGCCCAGGCGGTATCCTCACGCCACGCTCCGGTGGGAGAGCCCCGGCGCGGCTGCCCCGTGCCCCGCCAGCCGCCGACCAGCCCGTTCCAGTGGGACAACGCCTCGCGGTGAGCAGCAATCGGCGCGGCCTTACCGCCTGTCGTCGTCGGAGAATCGGCCCAGGCAGCCAGCCAGCCGCTGACACCCAGTATGCCTGCTCCCAGCCAGCCCAGGATCTGTCGTGAGGACTGCGGCATTCTTCCCACTCCTTGTCATCCGTAGCTGCGAGAATTCCACCACATCATCGGGAGACTCACTGCCTCTCAAACTACCGAATCACTCTTTACCCGTAAACACCGTAACACACGGTAGGTTCCTCAAAAAACAGCAATTTTCCCCCCATCTCCTGGGACTTCTGAATTCCTCCGTCCATTCGAGGGGGCGGCTGTCAACCCGGCCAATGTCATGGACCGAGTCATTCCACGGCGGCCAACGGAGACTCGATGGCATGCGACGGGCGGCGCAGTTCGTCGGCCATCGGCAAATCCTCTATCGATCGCAGTCCATACGACTCCAGAAACAATCGAGTCGTCCCGTACAGATAGGGACGTCCCAGCGAGTCGTGCTCGCCGACGATTTTCACTAGTCCACGTTCCATCAACTGCTTCAGCAATTCGACGGACTGAACTCCACGAATCGATTCCAGGTCAGCCCGTGTCAGTGGTTGTCGATACGCAATGATTGTCAACGTCTCCATCGTGGGGGGAGACAGCTTCAGCCGGGCCTGACGTTCGTGAATCTTGTCCAGCCAGCGTTCAAATTCTGGTCGGGTCAGCAATTGATATCCCGTGGCGAGTCGTTCCACACGGAATGCACATCCGCTTTCGTCATAGTACCCATTCAACTGTTCGATCAGCTCGACGGCATGGGTCGCTTCAGGGAGCGAGGCGAACTGCGCCAGCTTCTTGGATCCCAGCGGGCCACTGGCCACAAACAGAGCCGCTTCCAGACGGGCCATGGCCGCCGTGCGCCGCGTGGCAACCCCCTCGGTATTTGTGGTGTCGGACTCGGCCACCCCGGATCGGGAACAGCCTCGCCCCCACCAGGACGCTGGCAATGCGCTCAGCGGGGAGGTCCAGACCGGTAGACCGGAAGACAGTTCCAACATGCGTTATCCGCCCATCATTCGACGTATCCCGCGAACGAACATTACCGAGCGTTGCGAGCCACTGGCTGACGTTCTTTCCACCGCTGGGCCAGCCACGTATCAATCTGCCCCAGGACTTCACTCACCGCCTGGTCGGGATCCGCCGATTCCGCTTCAAATCGCTGAATGACGCGGGGATCATCTCCCGGTGTGAACAGACAGACGAACAACCACGTATCGGGATCCGCACCGGGCTGCAGGTGATAAGTTTTCACCTGCAGCATATTCAGCTTCTTCAAGGCTTCTTTCATCGTCATGGGAACTGCGGAAGACGGATTGCCCTGAGAATCCTGTTCCAGGGGCCGGTGATCCTTTTGTGCCGTCTGGTCGTCATCCAACCGGCTCGATCGATCTTCACGATCAGAGTCGCGCCCGGCCAGCAGCCGGCTGCGTCCGCTCGACGCGCGGTCGGCACTCTCCTGGAGTCGACGGCTGGAATCCTTGAACTTCGAAAACCCGAGGGCATCCTTGTCATCGGCGGGTTCGGTATCCCGGTCGTCGGTCAAAGACTCGGTGTCGGCATCCCAGCTGGGAGCCTCATCGAATTCTTCCCATTCGTCAGTGTTTCGAGAGGATGCGCGACGCGAATCCTGACTTTCTCCACCGGCATCAAAGTTCCCGAAGCCCCGGGGAGCGGCGATGACATTGGCCAGCGGGGGGACGCCGAATACGGCCATCAACCCGACAGCTGCCACGGGAATCGACACCAGAAACGTCACGATCGTGCTACCGGCTCTCGAACTCATCGAAAGACCTCCATGCCGTCCCACTGTCACGTCTCGCATCCCATTGATGCGAATACTCGCCAATCCATGGCAGAATGACCTGCACCGGCAGAACCCGCCGGTCGCGGGGACGGGAAGATAAACCGGGATTGAGGAATTGGGCAATACAAGTTCCACCGATTTGTGCCGGCCGCTTGGTTCAAGCTCCGCACACTCAGTCAGCAATGGACTTTCCGCTATGATAACCGGTGCCCCGGCCATTCGCCGGTAAGCCTGCCACCGCTGCCGTTGCCGAGTCTTCCATGGTTGCTTCGAATCCACCGCGTGACTATCTGATCCGGTACGGTGTCGTCCCCGAGGTCGCTCGTTGCCAGATTGTTCCAGGTATTTCGCGTCCTGAACGCGGTGCCGCGGTGGTCGTCCAGACGCATCGCGGTCCTCAACTCGGGGAAGTCCTGGGGGATCTCCGGGCCGAAGCCGATAATCCACCCGCCTTCACCGTCCTTCGAACTGCCACAGCCACTGATCTGGACCAGGCCCGCCAACAGGCCGAGCAATCCGCCGCCGAGTTCGCGGACTGGACCAACCGGATTGCCGAATGGAATCTCGATCTTCAGCTGATTGACATCGAGTGGACACTTGATGGGTCCAAACGAGTCCTCTACGTATTGAACGAGCGCGGGCCGGAATGCACGCGACTCGCCATCCAGGCCGCTGCGTCTGGATTCGGAATCATTGAAGTTCAACCCGTCGGGGCCGAGGGCCTCATCAGCCAGCCCGAAGTCTCAGGCGGCGGTTGCGGTACAGGCGGATGCGGCTGCAGCCACTAGAGCCGTTCTGATTCGGCTTTCCGTTCATGCAGGCAAGCCTGGGCCTGTGCCTCAAGTCTTGGTGTGGTGTCGCTCAAATCAGCGGGATCACAGACACCGCGGGGGGGAGGGGGGGGCACCGGTTGGCTGGCTTTGCAGCCTGAGGCGCTGTCGGTTTGGCGGACAGTCCAACTCCTTATTTTCTCGCGGTCGTGTGACCGGTCTGGTGGAGTTCGAACTGATGGGGTGAGTGGTAACCGAATGAGCTGTGTTTGCGTTCGAGATTGTAGTACGCGAGGTAGTCGCACAAGTCTCGCCGATTTATGGCGACACGCCTACCCGAAGACCAAGACGTGACGCAGCACTAGGGAATTCGTCAGCATTGTTAACCGGTCTGAACAGGGGCGCTGGAGTTTCCCCAAGCATGGAGAATTCGAAACGCAGGGCCGAACTCAGCCGGTCGGCGAGTCGATCTCACGGTATTGCCGTCAGGCTGTGGTGCCAGTAACGCTGATTTCGGGGGAATGTTCCAATGGTGTTGGGACGAATCGCCGTCAGGACATCGGGCAATCGTCAGGGTTTACTTGCCGATGCAGAAGCGACTGAAAATTCGGTCGAGGATATCATCGGTATGAACGGCTCCGCAGACCTCCCCCAAGGCATCCAAAGCGGCCCTCAACTCCATCGAAAGCAACTCATCCCCCAGTTGATTGGCAGCCGCCGATTCAGCACTTCGCAGGGCGTGAACACAGCGTTCCAACGCATCGTGGGACCGGGCTGCCGTGGAAGCCAACCACTCCCCATGATGAGCGGCCCGGCGTTGAAAATGGTCCTCGATCATGGCTCGCAGACCTCCGAGACCCTCTCCGGTTTCCGCAGACACAACTTGTCCCGTCGGGAGCGGCTGCGGTCCAGCGCGGTCCGCCTGGGTGTATATCCGCAGGGCGGCATGCGGGGCGTTCTCCAGTTGTTTCCACGCGAGATCATCGATGGCTGCGTCGGCTTCCGACAGCATCAGGGACGAACACCAGAGAACCAGATCGGCGGAGGCTACCTGCTCACGGCGCAGGGCTTCAGCCGCTGCGGCGATTCCCGAGGAGGACTCATCCAGCCCGGCGGTGTCGAGTAATGTCCAGCGGAATTTTCCGCTGGACATCTCGACCGACAAGACATCCCGCGTCGTTCCCGCGACGGCAGAGACAATCGCCCGTTGTGCCCCTCCCAGACGGTTAAACAGCGTGCTTTTGCCCGCATTAGGCAACCCTGCCAGCACCACTTGTGGCAAGCCTCCTCCTGCCATGCGTGCGGTGCCCTGTTGCCAGAGTTCTTCCACCAGCGTTCGGACTTCCCGTATCCGCGCCATCAGTAATGGCCGTTGCACGAATTCGATATCTTCTTCGACAAAATCCAGCCCCGCTTCCAGATCGGCCAGATGCAGCAACAGGGACTCACGGACCTGTGTAATCCGGTGTGACAGCCCCCCCGCCAGTTGCGACAGCGCTGCATGCAATTGCTCATGATCGGTGGCGTCGATGACCCCCAGAACCGCCTCCGCCTGAAAAAGGTCGACCCGGCCCGCCAAAAACGCTCGCAATGTGAACTCACCAGCTCGTGCGGGCCGAGCCCCGTCCCGGTAACACTGCGTCAGGACGGCATCGACAATCTGCGGGGAACCAATCATCTGTATTTCGGCGGATGGCTGCCCGGTATAACTGCGCTGCGTGGGCCAGACCCACAAATCGACGGGAACCGGCCCCCGCCACCCTTCGAGGGTGTACTGTCCCACGATCCGATGAGCCCGTTTCAGGTGCGAGAGTGCTGCCGCTGGCTGAAAACGCTGTCGCAGCAGCTCAACCACCGAGGCTCCGCTCAGACGGATGACGCTGCGTGCAGCGGTCCCCGGGGGCGTAGCCACGGCGGCGATCAGATCTTCCATTCCAAGGGAAGTCCCTTCCATCGACGAATCCCCAGGGAGTGCTCAAGGGGTGGGACGGCTGGTGCTTTGTCGCCGTTCAGCTGCCGGTATCCCGACCAGCGGGAGTTCGTTTCCCGTCAGTCGACGTTCGGCTCCCAACTGGTCCAGTGGCGTCGAGTCAACGCTCTTGCGTAGCAGCAGAAAGATGACAGTCACCGACGACCAGAACAAACTGTGAGCCAGGGCATTTGTCCCTAAACGAAAGACCTGCCGCCAGAGTTTCACGAGCGGGGGGCCTCCCGCACTGGTTTGGGAAACTCCGGCAAACCGTTCAACGACAGCATCACTGGCCCCCGCGTCGAATGACTGCAGTGCCAGGGTTTCAGCGGATGCCGCCAGCCACCGTACCGCAAACATCCCCCCCCCGCAGAGCCCGATTGCGAAACAGACCATCCAGAGCAAATACCAAGGTCGACTGAACAGGTAGTTGTACGACCGGCTGAGGCCATCGAAAGCGTCCGTTCCTTCGATGCTGACCGTGGCGATCATCAGGGGCCAGCAAATCGTCAAACCAAAGAGCATCAGGGTCAGCCCACCGCCACACATCCAGACAATCGGCCAGGCCGCCGCGACCAATGGTTCGCCCAGGCCCGCGATCCGTGTCAGCCCACCGGCCACGACACAGGGTAACCACAATCCGATGATCCCGATCAGAGGCAGCAGCGGTGCCGAGAAAGCCGAAAGAAATCGCGAACGACAGTATCGCCAGGCTTCGCCCCAGCCGGTGTCGCGTCCCAGAAAGTCGAGTGCCGCCAGTCGGCAGAGCAGTGTTCCCAGCACCGCCCACACCGCCCATGTCCAGAGCAGCTCAAGCATTCGCAGCGAGGTTCGGCCCCAACGAAATCGCGGTCCCAAGATCTGTTGCCCTTGTCCATAAACATTGTGAACAGGCGTCAGTACGGCGGGCCCCTGCAGGATCGATTCTTGCAGAATCACAGCCGGATTGGCGAAGATCTGTTCGGTGCCCGGCAAAGACCGGGACGACGGGTGGAATAAACCTTCCGGGGACCAGGGGAGCGGGACCGTGTGAGATTGTGCATCGAACTTCTGACGAATCAGGGACGGAATCCCCAGTAGTACCAAGGCCATCAGCGAAAGAATTAATTTGCGAGGATCAAATGCCAGACGAAGGATCGCTGGCAGATGCAGCCACGGCAACCACCGCCGCAGCCGTGCGGCATCGGTCAGGAAAAACTCTTCCTGGAGAGCGTCAGGAGTCACCGGGGGCAAAGCTGTCATACCCGCAGTTTACTGGCGGATCAGTAGGAGTGAAGTGGACCCCGGCTCGGGGAGTCATTCTTCAACCCGTTAACCTGTCACTCAACGTTTGACCACCACTGCGGGGCGTCTTTTTACGGACGACTTCAGAGTACGACAACCTTCTCGGTGCCGATGGGCGGATGCATGTTTTCAGCCTTGCGGAATGCGTGCCGAGGTTCTGTAATTGCGCAGGCACCAGCGTTCCCGTAATCTTCAGTAAGTCAATTCGCGGATCGCTTCTTCCTGGATCATCCGCTCGACGAATCGCTCCTGATCCTGGGGGCGCCCGCGCAACGTCCATGTACTGGTGATCGTGGCGACCGTTTTGCTGCGATGGCGTTCAAATACCTGTAATGAGCAGGCCTGAACGGCCTCTTCAATCCGCAGTAGTTGATCCGCGTTCTCGGTGGATAGAACCATCTTGTACTGCCGAGTCTCACGTTTGCGGTCGATCCAACGTTCCAGCAGGGGGAAGACCACCAGCACGATCAGCGTGATGCCCAGTGTCATCCCAATGACGTGCAGTTGCCCCGCTCCGACTCCCATACCCAGCGCTGCGGATAGCCAGATCGTTGCCGCCGTGGTCAGGCCCCCCACACGTCCGCCGTCACGCATGATGGCTCCCGCGCCCAGGAAGCCAATTCCCGTCACGATATTCGCTGTGACGCGCGACGTTGCTGCGTCGGGCATGCTCTCCGACAGGATCGTAAACAGAGCTGAACCCAATGTAATCAGGATGATGGTTCGGAAACCCGCCGATTTGTCGCGGTATTCCCGCTCGGCCCCGATGACTCCCCCCACAGCCACGGCGAGACACAGGCGAATCAGTATTTCGCCATCATGGGGGGACAGTATCGAATCCATGGAAGTTCATCGCTGCCCAAGGGGATATGAAGATCAGTGATTCAGGTTTGAGCGGTCAGGACGGGCTCCCGCGACACTTCCCACACGGCATGTTGCAACCCACAAACAGCTGGGGACCGCAACCCACGTAGTGCCGCCGCAGACGCTGCGACCACGACATCGAAACACGCGATGGTGTATTATCACAACGGTTTCGAGAATGCGAATGCTGCAGTATCGAACCGTACACCGGGAGGCTTTCTCGCGGGCTGCCGACCCCGTTCGTCCCCTTCAACAAAGATCTCGATTCATGCCTGAGTCTGCTCTGCCACTCGGACGTTACCGTCACTACAAAGGGAACGAGTACACCGTACTCGGGATCGCGCGGCACAGTGAGACCGAAGAGCCACTGGTGGTCTACCAGCAGGAATATGGCGAACGGGGACTGTGGGTCCGACCGTTGGGTATGTTTCTGGAAACCGTGGTGGTCCACGGCGAGACGGTCCCGCGTTTTCAGCGGGTGGGAAGCCCCTAATAACCTGCGCGATGTTCGCCCGTGCGGCACACTACATATGCAGCGCACGACCGTCGACAGCTAGTGCGGCTTCCTTGACTGTTTCCGCCAGCGTGGGGTGCGCATGGCACGTGCGGGCGATGTCTTCGCTGCTGGCTCCGAATTCGATCGCAGCTGTGCATTCGGCGATCAGTTCGCCGGCGTGCGGGCCGATGATGTGGACTCCCAGGACGCGGTCGGTTTCGGCATCGGCCAGGATCTTGACCTTGCCTTCGATGGTGCCACTCGCGCGGGCGCGACCGTTGGCCATGAAGGGGAAGCTGCCCTTGCGGTATTTGCGACCCTGCTGGATCAGTGTCTCTTCGCTGGCTCCGACGTTGGCGATTTCGGGCTCGGTATAGACCACACCGGGGATCGCATCGTAGTTCACGTGTCCGTACCCGGTGTACAAGTACTCGACTGCTGCGACCCCCTCTTCCTCGGCCTTGTGCGCCAACATGGCTCCGCCGATCACGTCGCCAACAGCCAGGATGCCCGCAGCACTCGTCCGCAGGTGTTTGTCAACGACAATGAATCCGCGCTTGTCGAGCTGGACGCCGACATTTTCGAGGCCCAGCCCCTGCGTATTCGGCTTGCGTCCGACAGCCACCAGGACGCGGTCGGCCTTGAGGAGTTCGCCGCCATCGATCGAGACCTGGCACTCCTTCTTGACGACCTTGGCTCCGGTGACCTTGCAACCCAGCCGGAACTCGATCCCCTGCTTTTCGAAGATCTTCTTCGCCTCGGCGGCGATCTCGTTGTCCATGCCAGGCAGGATGCGGTCGAGATACTCCAGCACGGTGACCTTGGCCCCGAGCCGCCGCCAGACGGTCCCCAGTTCGAGACCAATCACCCCGGCCCCGATCACGATCAGGTGCTTGGGCACTTCGGGATAGCACAGTGCTTCGGTGCTGGTTCCGATCCGGTCGCCGTCGATCTCGATCCCCGGCAGTGAGGCCGGCGTGCTGCCGGTTGCAATCAGAATCTGCTCAGCCTGCAGTTCCTGCTTGCCGTCCTTGGTCTCAACGCTGACTTTGCCGGGAGCTGTGATCGTGGCTGTGCCGAGCACGCGCGTGATTTTGTTCTTCTTCATCAGCCCGTCGATGCCACCGCCCAAGGTGCGGACGACCGACTCCTTGTGCTGCAGCATCGTGGCCAGATCGAGCGACAGCTTGCCAACGACGACTCCGCGAGCCGCCATCGTGTGCTGAGCCATCTCGTACATGTGGCTCGACTCGAGCAGAGCCTTCGAGGGGATACAGCCCACCCGCAAGCAGGTGCCCCCCAGCATCGGCTCTTTCTCGATGATGGTGACAGACTTCTTGAGCTGGGCCGCACGAATGGCAGCCACATAGCCGCCGGGGCCGCCGCCGATGATGATGAGGTCGGGCATGGGAATGAGTTCAGTGCCTGGGGTCTGTCGGATATGGGGCGCAGGGGACTACACCGCCAAATCCAAGGGGAGATCGGAAATGTCCTTGAGTCGCTTGCCATTCACCATGATCGACAGCATTTCAATCGCATCCTGTTGATCGAGGTCTACGAGAGTCCTCTGCAACTCGGGAAGTGCGAAATGATAGACGCAGTCGATATCCCCGGTTCCGAGGGCGATCGATGCCAGTCTGGAGGGCATGGGCTCCGCAGTGATCACTACGATATGGGGCAATCTCCCCTTCCGATTTCTGACGAGGTTGAGTGCCTCGGACCGGGCATTCTGTGCTCGATCACTGCGGATCGTCCACTTGCAGGAAATGGAAGCGTGCAACAATGGAGAACCTCCATTGTTTTCCCGAAGGCTCGCATGATTCGCAACATTCCCATCGACCAGTTTGGAATTGCTGTTGATCGTGGAATCAGGTTCAAGCGAGCGAACCACAACAATGTCCGGTGTGATTGTGTAATCACTCCCCAATGCCGCCGCCAGTTCCGGGCTTTGACGGGCTAGTGTGTCCAGAGCTCTGAGGTGCGAATACTGTTCATACTTGGCGATCGCCAATCGATCCCGACCTCCCACGCGAGTTACTTCCCACCGCCCCGGACGCAACGCTCCCAATTGTAGAAATGTGCGATCCACGAATATAGAACATGCCTCCTCAAAGCGGCTGCCCGAAGTTTGCCCCGCCAAACGGTCAAATCCGGACTCCGCTTTCAGCTGGATCGCGATTCCTTGAGCGATTCGAACACTCAATGGACTGTCTTTATCGGCATTGCTGGGAACTCCGCGATCATCGATCCGGAGAATCTGGTTGTCCAGCAGCGACGCGTGAAAGTCGTTTCGAGCGATGAGAAACTTCGCAGGCATGAATCACATTTACCTTTTGATTGCCACCTTTTTTGCAGAGCGAGAGCGCGCTTGCTGGCTCGCATCTGCATAGTCGGGATTCAGTTCGATTAGTGTCGATTCGCGCCCAAGCTCCGTCGCCGCGATTCCCGTCGTGCCACACCCACTGAAAGGATCGAGAACTCGATCCTCTGGTTTGGACCCCAACATGATACATCGGCGGGCCAATTCCCGAGGGAAAGCCGCAGGATGTCCGGCATTGTTGGGATCTGGGCCGAGAATCCAGTAATTTCGAAGATTGGCCCCAGTCGGCTCACGAACAGCGTCTGCGTTGTAGTAATACGGTGAGGATTTCGCGAACAGAAACACTTCTTCTGTGGCGCTGGTTGGACGGTTCTTGACACTCTCCGGCATCGCCGTCTTTTTGATCCAGGTGATTCGAGATCTCAAAATCCATCCATCCGCCTGCAGCGCAAACGCCACACGCCAAGGGAGGCCCATGAGATCTCGATCTTTGAGGCCCCAGACATCCGGAACCCGACAATTCCTCCGCTGAATCAGCTTCTTTGTGTTTCCGACGACGGCATTCGGACCACAGTTGCCGGTACCTCCGTTGCGGGCGTATCCATCACCCACGTTCAGCCACAGTGTGCCGTCGTCTCGCAAAACTCGGCGAACTTCTCGAAAGACCTGGCAGAGCGTCTCCACGTACTGGTCGGGAGACGCTTCGGCTCCAATTTGATCCTCGTGGTCGTAATCCCGCAACCCCCAATAAGGTGGAGACGTGACACACATCTGAACAGATCGCTCGTCCAGTGTTGGAAGCACCTTTCGACAATCTCCCACAATCACTTGGGGCGATGGGAGATCGAAGGGAAGGGTGTCAGTGCGGGGCACGGTGGCTTGACCTGTCTTGGACCGGAGTCGTTGGAGATTATGCCAAGTCGAAACGTCAAAGTCGATTTGCGACTTGGCCTAGGGCTCCAACTCGTTCAGATCTCCAGCACGAGCCGGGTCGGATCTTCGATCACGTCCTTGATGCGCTTCAGGAACGAGACCGCTTCGCGACCATCGACGACGCGGTGGTCGTAGGTCAGGGCGAGGTACATCATCGGGCGGATGACGACTTCGCCGTTCACGGCGATCGGGCGTTCGACGATGTTGTGCATCCCCAGGACGCCGGACTGTGGCGGGTTGACGATCGGGGTCGAGAGCAGCGAGCCATACACGCCGCCGTTCGAGATCGTGAAGGTGCCGCCCTGCATCTCTTCGATCGACAGGCGGCCCTCGTTGGCTCGCTTGCCGAAGTCGGCGATGGCCAGCTCGATCTCGCTGAAGCTCATCCGTTCGGCGTTCCGCAGGATTGGCACGACCAGTCCCTTGCCGCCGCCAATCGCCACTCCGATATCGCAGTAGTTCGGGAAGATCAGGTCAGTGCCCTCGATCCGTGCCCCGATGGCGGGGAACAGGTTCATGGCGTCGACGACAGCCTTCACGAAGAACGACATGAAGCCCAGCTTGATGCCGTACTTCTTGGTAAACGCGTCCTGGTACTGCTCGCGAGCCTTTTTGACCGCGGAGACATCGCACTCGTTGAACGTGGTCAGCAGCGCAGCGTTGGTCTGGGCCTCGACCAGGCGGCGAGCGATCGTCTGCCGCATGATCGACATCGGCTGACGGCGTTCTTCGCGGGCTCCGCCGGACGAGGGGACAGGCTTTGCGGGAATGGAAGTGGCCGCCTTCTGGATGTCCTCCTTCAGGACGCGACCGCCGGGGCCGGTACCCTTCACGGTACCAGCGTCAATTCCGGACTGTGCTGCAGCGGCCGCTGCGGCGGGCATCACATGGCCTCCGGTCTTGGCTGTAGGAGCAGCCGGGACGGGAGCGGGGGCCGCACTGGCGGGGCGCGGGGCGGGTTCGATCTGGGCAATAACCTCGTTCACGAGGGCCTTGTCACCGTTCTTCTTGATAATTTTGGCCAGAATACCCGCGACCGGAGCGGGCACATCAAAGGCCGCCTTTTCCGTTTCGACAACAACGATGTTCTGGTCGACATCGACCCAGGCCCCTTCCTTGACCTGCCATTGTCCGATGAAGGCTTCAGTAATGGAGTCACCCGCTTTGGGGAGACGGATGTCGACTGGCATGATGTGTCCGTGGGGATGTTGAATGGTGAGGGGGTGAGTGAGGGGGGAAGGGACAAGTGACAAGGCAATCGGTCGTGCCATCCTTGGCACTTGTCACTTGATACTTGTCACTTCAGAACAGTCAGGCGAAGGCCTGATGCAGGATCTCTTCCTGCTCGTGGTGGTGAACGTGGTGGGAGCCGGTGGACGGGCTGGCGGCGGCCTTGCGACCGATGTATTGCCAGTCGAACCGGTCGAACAGCTTCTCGCCGAGATGGGCCAGCAGGAATCGCCGGCCCCCCATGTTCTCAGGCTCGTCCTGTACCCAGCAGGTGGGGATTCCGGACTTGTACGACTTGAGAGCCGCTTCCAGGGCCACCACGGGCAACGGGTAAAATTCTTCCACCCGGACGATGGCCACATCGTTCCGTCCCAGTTCGGTCCGTTTGGCCAGCAGATCGAAGTAAATGCGCCCTGAGCAGAGCAGCAGTTTCTTGACCCCCTTCGGATCGACGGCACTGTCGCCGATCACCGGCTGGAAGGTCCCTTGGGCGCAGTCCGAAAGTGTCGACACGCAGGCGGGCAGCCGTAGCAGTTGCTTGGGAGTCATCACGATCAGCGGTTTCTTCCACTTGCGGAGCACTTGCCGCCGGAGGAGGTGGAACATCTGAGCGGGGGTCGACGGCTGGACAATCTGCATATTGTCTTCAGCGGCCAGATTCAGGAACCGCTCGAGCCGGGCACTGGAGTGCTCGGGGCCGTTGCCTTCATAGCCGTGAGGCAGGAGCAGAATGACGCCACTGAGTCGCCGCCACTTCATTTCGGCACTGGCGATGAACTGGTCGATGATGACCTGGGCCACATTCGCGAAATCGCCGAATTGGGCTTCCCAGACGACCGTCCCGTGCGGGGTGTCCAGGCTGTACCCGTACTCGAATCCCAGAACGCCGATCTCCGACAACGGGCTGTTGTGACAGTTGACCCAACCCAGTCGTGGTTCAATGTTCCGCAGGGGAGAGAAGTGGGTTCCGTCATCGACATTGACGAGCATCGCATGGCGATGGCTGAAAGTGCCGCGGCGGACATCCTGCCCTGACATTCGGAACGGGTGTCCTTCTTCCAGCAGTGTGCCGTAAGCCAGCATCTCCGCCGCCCCCCAATCGAGGGGGACATTCCCCAGGGCCATTTCACGCCGCTTATCGAGCACTTTCTGGACGGTGGGGTGCGGGTGGAATTCCTGGGGGTACTTCGTCAGCTCAGTCAGGACTCGACCGAGATCCGTCTCGGAACGTCCCGTATTGACGTGATCAGCCAGATGAGCCGCCCCTCCAAAGTAGCCCTTCCAGACACTGCGGTACGCACTGTCCACCAGATCATCTTCCCGGGGAGACGGGACTTGGCGATCGTGGGCAGCCTTCAATTCGTCATCGAGTTTGGCTCGCGACTTGGCCCAGATTGTGTCGGCATCATCGGCGGTCAGTCCCCGGTAGTTGACCAACGATTCCTTGTAGCTTTCGAAGACCGAGGGCTTTTGATCGATTTTTTTGTACATCATCGGGTTCGTGAACCGGGGCTCATCGGCCTCGTTATGTCCACGCCGACGGAAGCAGTACATGTCGATGACGACATCTTTCTGGAACTTCTCCCGGAATTCCATGGCAAGTTTCACCACCTGGGCCACAGCTTCGGGATCTTCCCCATTCACATGAAAGATCGGAATGTCGAGCATCTTGGCCACATCGGTCGTGTAGCGGCATGAGCGCCCTTCACGGGCCGAGGTCGTGAAGCCGATCTGGTTGTTCACGATGATGTGTACCACCCCGCCAATCTTGTAGCCGTACAACTCCGACAGGTTCAGGGTCTCCTGTGTGACCCCTTCACCGACGAATGCCGCGTCCCCATGAATCAGGATGCAGCAACCCTGCTTCCGCTGGTAGTCGCGAATGGCATCCATCTTGGCTCGCACCCGCCCCATGGCCACGGGGTTGACGAATTCCAGATGGCTGGGGTTGAAGCACAGCGAGAGATGGACGTTCTTCCCACTGGGGAGTTTGCGGTTGGCGCTGTACCCCAGGTGGTACTTAACGTCGTCAAAAGCCAGATGCTCGTGCTGGTCTTCGATCTCGCGGAAGATCTGCCGGCCCATCTTCCCCATGGTGTTGTACAGGACGTTGAGCCGTCCCCGATGAGCCATGGCCAGGACCACTTCCTTGGAACCCAGTTCGGCTGCCCGCTCAATAGCCTGATCGAGCAGGGGAATCAGGGTCTCGCCGCCGTCCAGCGAGAACGTCTTGGTTCCCTTAAACTTGTCCCACAGGAACTTTTCAAAGCAGACCGCATCGGCCAGTCGTTCCAGAATGCGTTTCTGTTCGTCCACATCCATCTTGAGGCGATTGGCGGTGGTCTCCATCTCTTTCTGCAACCATGTTCGGGCATGCAGACTTTCGATGTGCATGTACTGCACACCGATGGACCTGCAATAGGTTTGCTTCAACCATGCGATCACCCCCCGCAGGGTCCGTGTGTCGGGGCCGCCGACCAGTTCCGTCGAAATCTCCCGGTCGAGGTCAGCTTCCGAAAAACCGTAGTATGTGTGGTCCAGTTCCAGCGGCGTTTCGATCTTCACTTTCAGCGGGTCGACCTTGGCTGGGATATGTCCCAGCGAGCGGTACGCCTGAATCAGTTGATCGACACGCTCTTGCCGCAGGGCGATATTCAGCCGCTGCTCCCCTCGGAAGTGATTGGAGCTGCCGCCGCCGGGAGGGTTGAAGATGCTGTGGGACTTGAACGGCGAGTCAAAACTAACGCCCTGTCCCGTGGGGGAACCCTGCCCGTTGAGCGAGGAATGGAAATAGTTTACCCATTCCGGTGGAACGGTGGCGTCACCGTTCATGTACCGAGCGTAGATCTCTTCGATGTAGGGAAGATTGTGACTGTGAATCTGCGGGGTGGGGTCAGCCATGGCTGGACGAGGTCCGTTGCGGGCGCGGATCAGCGGAAGGGCTCCCGGGATCCTGAAGACGGCTCTCCATCTCGGTCCACCGAGAAGATCAGCCACCCGACACGCTGCGCCGAGCGAGTCTCTCTATACGATGCATATGCCAGACGCGGCGGGAAATCAATCCCTGCCGGAAATTCATCGAAAAATCGGATACTGAGTCCTGGACTCTATCAGCCTGACTGACCCTGATCGGAAGATATTTCGCAACGGGCGCAAACTGCCCCGATGGAATGTTCAACCCATCATCTCCGGAGAATGGGTGGCTGAGGAACTGTTCCCGCGAGTCGGTGCTGCAATGTCTGGAGTACGGTTTCGTCGCTCGGCAAGGAGCTGTGACACAAGGCTCGTAACGGGAGTGGAACCTCGTCCATGCGGTAGGCGGTTCCGGATCGATGCACGCCATACACGGCGGTTGTAATGCGGACCTGTGCTGGTACGATCGACCGTACGTGGGGGTAATCCAGCGAAATCAGGGGAATTGTGGCCAACTGTTGCCGGGCTTGAGGGCTGAAATCGTTCAGGCTTTCGCTGCCGATCATCAGGCAGCAATCCACCTCGCCGCGTTCAAGCAGCCCTTCAGCAGAGAACTCGCCGGGGTTGTAACGCGGGTGTCGCCTCCCCAGATTGACGGCGAATGGGAAACCCGTCTGCCAGCACAGAATGCTGTCCGCCCCCGCCACATCGCCTGGAATCCGCAGTCGACGTGCCACGAACCGCGTCCGGGCATTCAGATCAGCCACCAGCCGCAGCAATTCGGCTACGACTAGATGTCCCAGACGACTCTGCGCGAGCCCCAGCCCGAAAAACACAACCCCGTAGCGACAACTGGCCAACTGCCCAGCAAGTTTCCGAATCGCATCAACCGTCAGTTCTCCCAGGGGATGGACCTCCGCCTGAGGGTTATGCGTCAAGGCTCGCAGTCGGGTGATCAGTTCATAGTCCTGACCTTCGGGGACCAGCACAAATTGATGGGCTGCGAGGGCGGTCTCATTCGCATGGTCATTGAGTACGATCACATGGCGGTCCGCTCGTCCCCGGGGCAGCAATTCGCTCACGGGATCAACCGAATACCGTTCAAAATGGCGGGGGTGGCTGACAACGGGATTGGCTCCCCAGAACAGAACCAGGTCGGCCCGTTCGCGGATTTCTCCCAGCGTACTGGTCGATTCCCCGACCATCTGAATCGCCATGATAGACGGCCCATGGCAGACCGAGGCGGTGGTATCGATCGTGGCTCCGATCTGCTCAGCCAATGCCACCGCAGCCCGCTGACCTGGTGAACTGCTTCGGGACAGACCGTAAATCAACGGGGCGTGACTCTGAGCCAGGATCTCCGCTGCCTGGGCGATTGCCTCCTCCAATTCAGCGGGCTGTCCCTGGACCTTATGTCCGGCAGTCATTGGACGTCGAAACGGTTCGAACCAGGCAGCAGCTAACGGGCAATCCGGCCCGACCTGCGTGATCAGATCGCCCTCGAATTGGAGGGTCAGATCATCGCAGACGCACCCGCAGGCGGTGCAGGCGACATCGGTTTCAGTTCGTTGAACAGCAGCATTCATCGCCCAAGCTTATCAAATACAGGATCTCTCACGCATCCGGCGGGACATCAGCGCCCGACTTGGGCACGGGCCAAGACCGCAACGTAGATGTGAGCGGCTCCGGCGGCTTTGAGGGCCCGCGAACACTCATGCGCGGTCGCTCCGCTGGTCATGACATCATCCACCAGCAGGATCGAGGCTCCCGAAAATTGCGTACCGCCTGCGATCCGAAACGCCCCTCGCATGTTATCCCAGCGTCTCGACCGGGGAAGCAGTGCCTGCTTTTCGGTCGACTTGCACTTCGCCAGCAAGTCGAACCGAACGGGGCACCGCAGTCTTGCCGCCAGGGCCTCCGCCATCGTCAAAGGTGACAGATGACGCCGCGTCAATCGTTCCCACCAATGATGCGGTACCGGGATGATCAGATCCGGTCGCCATCGGTCCAGTACGGGGCGGCGGTGTGTCTCCAGCGATTCCACGAGACCCCGAATGAGCGGTTGACCACTGGACAGTTTGGCCCGCAAGCAAGCGGTTCGCAGTTCGTCCTGATAGATGCCGAGACTGATGACCTGCTCGAATGCGAACCGATCACCCCGGCACTGCACACAATCGACAGAAGCGTCGACATAGGGGCCCACATTCGCGGCACAGCGGGCGCACTGGGGGCTATCCACGACGAGCTTTTGCTGGCAGGGGAGGCACAGCGAGGAGTCCGTATCGGCCAGCGTTTCTTCTTGCTCACACAGCAGGCATCGCCGGGGAAAGCAAAAGTCAAGCAGCTGAGCGCTGCCGCGCTGGATCGACTGAATCGCTGCCTGGGTCCAGCGCATCTTGGATCTCCGGAATCAGTAGTTGCCCCCGGCGTGGATTCCTGCAACGCAGGCTCCCGATTGCACCACTTCACGTAGGCCGACAACGGCCCGTTCGGCCCCGGCCCGGTCCACATCCAGGTGAAAACAGGCCCGCAGTCGCTGGGGAGCAATCGCGTAGAGGTTGATACCGCGTTCTTTCAGTGCGGCGGCGATGGCCGCCCCCGGTCCGATGTGCGAGTCAATCTCAAAGAAGACCAGATTGGTTTCCACCTCGTGCGGGGCAATCTTGACGCCCGGAATTTGGGCAATCTGCTCGGCAAAGAACCGGGCGTTGGCGTGGTCTTCTGCCAGGCGATTGATATGGTGGTCGAGTGCATACAGACAGGCCGCTGCGGGAAATCCCGCCTGTCGCAACGCCCCCCCGAACACCTTGCGGGCTCGCCGGGCACGAGAGATCGTCTCGCGGCTTCCAACCAGTACCGAACCCATGGGACAGCCCAGCCCTTTCGAAAAACAGATCGACACGGTGTCGGCTTGGGCTGCCACTTCCCGAGCGGAATAGCCGCGAGCAATACAGGCGTTAAACAACCGGGCTCCGTCAATATGAACCAGCAGCTGCTTTTCATCGGCCCAGGTTCGGATGGCCTTCAGCTGCTCCAATACGTAGGTGGCCCCGCCGCCAATATTGGTCGAATTCTCCAGACAGACCAGTCGAGTCGGGGAGAAGTGTTGGTTCGGCGGACGCAGGGCCGCATTCAGTAACGCGGTGTTCAAACCCCCCCGTTCGCCTCGTATCTTGCGACAGCTGACCCCGCTCAGCACTGCGGGACCTCCGCCCTCATAATTGGCGATGTGACCGGTTTCTTCGATCAGCAGTTCGTCTCCACTGCGACAATGGGACCACACGGCCATCTGATTGGACTGCGACCCTGAGCAGGCAAACACCGCAGCCTCTTTGCCGAGCAGATCCGCCATGCGGGCTTCCAGCGCATTCACCGTCGGGTCTTCCCCAACCATATCATCACCGCAGACAGCTTCTGCCATCGCTCGACGCATGCCCGGCCCGGGCATGGTAAACGTATCACTCCGCAGTTCCACAATTGCCGAGGCCATGGGATGGATCACCGAAGAATCACAAGAACGGGGTTCAGTCTGGCTCTACAAGATAACGAATCTCAGGGCGACAGGTACCAGTCGCCAGAGGACGTTCAGAAAGTGGGACGATACCAGGTATCGTGGAATGGGACGCCTGGAAGAATCTGGTTCCGCAATCCCCCCCGAATGTCAGTCCGTACGGTCGTCCTCCGCGAGATCGCGGCCCCTCAATGGTTCGTTGGAAAATTCCTCGGGCATCACGATCTGAAACATCAGGTCTGGAGTGTGCTTCCGGTTAATAGACCGCGCCAGCGCGGACCGCATCTGACCGGTCCGTGCCAGCAGGCGAGCAATCACTTGATCGGCCCGGAATGGAGCTGCAAATTTTTGCGGGGCCAGCGTTACCAGCAACCTCCCGGCGTCCGGGGCCGGGGTCACTTGCAGAACGTAGAAATCCCGTAATAGATCCTCATCCAGTTCGCCGGAAATCACCAGTTCGAGTGTTCGTTGGACTTGGCTGCATAGCTGGAGTGTTTTGCGGTCAGGCCGCAGCGGCTGTCCCCGATCAGGAGGTCCGCGACGTGAACGATTCATGTGTATTCCTGGGGAAAAGGTCGCCTGGAAGACCCATCGCACTCAGGAAGGTTCGCTGACTACCCGCCTTTGAGCAAGTGTGGAACGTATCAACACCTCAGCGGAATGTCAGCGTTGGGGAAATTCGGTAGGCCAGGCAGTATTCACGAAGGGATGGATTTCCGTCCTGCCCCGGTCACGGACACACCGCTCGCGATTGTTTCATCTGGCCGAATCGCTTCTTCGCGACACTTGGGCTGTTCAGTCTCGCCACAGTCCATGCCGCCGCCTGTCAATCCTCACGGAGGTGAACCATCACCCGGAGAGCCGGATGCGGGAAACCCTAACAGATGCCACATCACGACCCCATGGATTTCGAGCCACCGACCGGTCGCCCGCAAGCCTCGGAACCCGCATAACATGGCACAAATGATCGCCGCCAGCATGGCGGACATAGGATGACGAAGTCACCCTGTCGAAGGCAGGCTTTCCACCCGGCGCCCGCGTGGATCGGGAATCTGTTGGAGTACCTCCAACAGCCCCCGAACGGGCTGATCGCTCACAACTCGCTCCTTCAACAAGCCACTCCCCCGCCTCCAGGCCAGGGAGTCGCACTGAATTCTCCGTCCATTCTTCGCAGACGTTGCAAAAGTCAAACTGGCCAGCCGTGACAAGTTCCGTGTGTTCCCATTCTGCTTTCAGAGCGGAGTCCTGAAATCACCGTCTAACCCTCAGGCTCGGCCTCCGTGTCTTCATCGTTCATTGACTGCCGGGCCTTGCGGTCAGCCTTCCTCGGCGAAGTTCCGCGAGGCACTGTTTCTCCCGATCCATTTCACCAGTGAAGCGGCAATCCGGGTCTTGGCTCCCGCCCACTGGGCGACGGTTTCCCCATCGGACGAGATCAGTTCCACGCTGTTCTTTTCGGATCCAATCGCGCTGGGATTGTTCAGGATGATCCAGTCACAGTTTTTACGTCGGAGTTTCTGCAGGGCGTTTTCACGTGGATTCTGAGCCTCCAAGGCAAAGCCCAATACCCACCGCTCACCCTTCATCTGGCCCAGTCCGGCCAGCACATCGTCAGTCTCAATCATCTCCACGACAATCGAGCCTCCGGTTTTCTTCATCTTTCCCGTCACGCGGGCCACCGGCCTGTAATCGCAGACCGCCGCAGTCGCGATCACTCCCTCACAACTGGGGAATAGTCGTTCGCAGGCGTCCTTCATCTGGGCTGTGGTCGTCACTTGATGAAATTCACAGCCAAGGGGGGCTGGCAACTCGACGGGGCCGCTCACCAGCACCACTTCCCATCCCGCCTCACGAGCGGCTTCGGCAATGGCATACCCCATTCGGCCACTGCTCCCATTGGAGAGGTAGCGAACGTCATCCAGGTACTCGCGTGTCGGACCAGCGGTGATCAGAATTCGCATGATGGATCGGTCTGTCAACGATGTTTCCCGACGGGCTACTCGGACTGTTCATCGCCTTCGGCGGAGGCTGTGTCGCCTTGTACGTAGCTGCGACCGGAGTAGAACGGGGACCAGGCCAGGTAAATGAGGGCCGTCAGCAGCATGCAGCCCGTGAAGAACCAGTAATAGTTCGGGCCTTCGAACCGCTTCTTGGATTCCTCCGGCAGGTTGCTGAGGATGGCATTGAACCCGGCGGTCAGGAAATTCCCGAGCGAGATCGACAACAGGAATAGCCCCATAATCAGGGACTTCATCTTGGGAGGAGCCTGGGTGTAGGAGAATTCGAGAGCCGTGCCGTAGCAGATCACTTCGGCAGCGGTCAGCACCACATACGCGGCCATCTGCCAAAAGAAGTGAACGGACTTCCCGGCTTCCAGCCAGTGTTCGTAGACCGCCGTCATGGCAAAGGCGACGGCAATCAAGAACAGACCTGTTCCCACCTTGCGGAGCGGGGTGACCGCCTTTCCAAAGAGCGGAAAGAGGTACATCGTGAACAGCGGGATCATCATCATGACTAGAATGGGATTGGCCGCTTGTAATTGGCTGGCATCGATCACCAGCGGTTTGGCCAGTCCGGGGATGGAGAGCGTCCGATTCATCCGTTCGGCTTGCTCAATCCACCGCGACGAAGTCTGATCATACAGGGAGAAGAACACGGCGATGAACAGGAATAGCGGTACCAATCCCTTCAGGGCCCGCAGTCCGTCCGGACTCGTGGCTTCGTTCAACGACTCGGCCCCGCCCGCCGGAATGTGAGCGTAGCGATACCGACCCAGCCAGAAGAGCAGCGTGGCCAGCCCCATGAACACACCGGGGACACCAAACGCCCACCCCGGTCCCATCGCCTTCAACAGCCAGGGACAGAGCAACGTGGAAAAGAACGATCCGAAATTAATTGAGAAGTAGAACCAGCCGAACACCCGTTCCAGCAGATGCTTATTCTGCGGTCCAAACTGGTCGCCCACATGAGCGGAAACACACGGCTTGATCCCCCCAGACCCGAGGGCGATGAGGAACAGCCCTGTCCCCAGAATGTACCGGGGCTCCACCCCCAGATTCAGATCGAGGCATGCCAGGACCAGATGGCCCAGGCAGTAGACCATCGACAGCGACATGATGGTCAGGTATTTCCCGAATACCACATCAGCCACGATCGCCCCCAGAATGGGGAAGAAGTAGTTTGCGGCGGTAAACGCATGCACCCAGGCGGTCGCATCCTCTTTGCTCATGGGGCCCATGACTCCGCTGCTCTGAAGCAGCACCGGATATTGAGTCATGAACGCGAACAGAATGGCCTTCATGCCGTAATAGCTGAACCGTTCGGCGGCCTCGTTACCCACGATAAACGGAATCCCGGTGGGCATTCCGGTGGTCTCTTCCGGGCTGGTCCGGAATTCATCGGCAGCGGCGGTCGTCGGGTCCATAATCATTCCGTTCGAAGGCATTCCGCGTAGCGCTCCAGCAGGTCTGGTCACCGGCTCAGGAGTCGCCAGCACAGCCTAGGCGATCGTTCACAAAAGCAACAGTTCAACCGAACCGAACTCCGACGACATGCTGGCAGGTGGCTGGTCCAAACGGGGATCGCCGAAGGAAGGGGTGGTCTGGTGGTGAAACCCGTGAATGAGGCTTAGAATCGGTGATCCATCGATCTCGGCGTATCCGATCAGAGTGACCGCTTGGGGCGATGGTGTGTGACCTTGATCCAATTCATCCGCCGGCCTCGCCGGTCCCCTCATGATGGTGGCTTCATGACGATCGTTCGCCGATTCACGGGATTTCTCGCGGCCTGCGTGTTGTATGGAACGGTGACCCCGGCTTTCGCTCAGCGCGAACTGAAGGATATCCCTTCGCCCGATCCGGAACTGGAACGAGCCACGTTCACGGTGCCCGATGGTTTCGAGGTCAACCTGTTTGCCGGTGACCCGCTGATCGCCAAACCGATCCATATGAACTTCGACGCCCAGGGGCGGCTGTGGATCGCCAGCAGTGAGGTCTACCCGCAGATTTCCCCCGGCAAACCCGCCACCGACAAGATCCTCATGCTGGAGGATGCCAACGGGGATGGTGTGGCCGACAAAACAACCGTATTCGCAGACGATCTGCTGATCCCGACCGGGATCGAAATCGGCGACGGTGGGGTCTACGTCGGAGCCAGTACAGAGCTGCTGCATCTGACGGATACGGATGGAGATGGAAAATCCGATAACAAACGAGTGGTGCTCTCAGGCTTCGGCACGGAAGACACCCATCACATCCTCCATTCCCTGCGCTGGGGGCCAGAGGGGTTCCTGTACATGAACCAGTCGATCTACATCCACAGCCATATTGAAACGCCGTGGGGCGTGAAGCGGCTGAACGCGGGTGGACACTGGCAATTCCGCCCTGAGACTCTCCAGCTCGAAGTTCTCGACCGCGGCCTGGTGAACTCCTGGGGCTTGGTGTTTGATAATTTCGGGGCGACCTTCGCGACCGACGGAGCGGGGGGTGAGGGGATTAATTACATCGTCCCGGGGGCGTCGTACCTGACCGCCTATGGAGCTCCACGCATCCTGAAGGGCCTCAACCCCGGCAGCCCGAAGCACTGCGGTCTGGAGATTGTCGACGGAGGTCACCTGCCCGATGACTGGCAGGGAAGCCTGATTACCAACGATTTTCGTGGCCACCGCGTGGTGCGGTTTGTGGTCAAGGAACAGGGGTCCGGCTTTGTTTCGATCGAACAGCCGGATGTCATTAAATCTAATCATGTGGCCTTCCGTCCAATCGATGTGAAGCTCGGACCAGATGGGGCGATTTATGTTGCGGACTGGTACAACCCGATCATTCAGCACGGAGAAGTGGACTTCTACGATCCCCGCCGTGACCGCGTCCACGGACGTATTTGGCGTGTGACCCGCAAGGGGACGCCACCGACACCACGCCCTCAATTGGTCGAGGCCAGCGTTCCAGACTTGTTGAAGCAGCTTGAATCGAACGAACGGTACACGCGGCATTTCGCCAAGCGGATTCTCAAGGAGCGGGCACTTCACGAAGGAAAGAAGGACGAGATCCTGTCGGCCCTGGGAACCTGGTGTCGGTCACTCGATAGCACGTCCTCGCACTATAGCCGTCACCGCATGGAGGCCCTGTGGATGTTCCAGGCTTTGGATACTTATGAACCGGAAGTCCTGGAGTGGAGCCTGCGGTCGAATGACCACAACCTGCGAGCCGGGGCGACGCGCGTGCTGGGGCACTGGCTGGCTCATGAGCCTAAGGCGATGCAGTACTTGACGAATCTCGTCAATGACAAGCAGGCTCGCGTCCGACTCGAAGCTGTCCGCGTGCTGGCTCTGATCCCGACCGCTCTGGCTGCTGAAGTGGCGATGCAGGCTCTCGACCATGATGTCGACGAGTGGCTCGACTATGCCTTGTGGCAGACCGCTCGGGAGTTACAGCCACACTGGCAACCCGCGCTGACCGCTGGCACGATCCGTTTCGGTGGTAACGCCAAGCATGTGGCGTTTGCGCTCAAATCCGCCGGTTCTCCGGAAGCCGTCCCAGTTCTGGTCAAGATGCTGCGAGAGAAGCAGGTTAAAGCGGCTGACCAAGCCTCTGTGCTCGACGTGATCGCCGAGTTCGGACGCCCCGAGGATCTCCAACTCGTCCTCGATGTGGCATCGGCTGCGGACGCGACGCCGGAAGTACAAACGGGTTGCCTGACCGCGCTGCTGAATGCCAAACAGCGTCGGAACCTGCAACCCAATGGTTCGCTGGATGGGCTCGGTGGACTTCTGAAGTCTGACAACGACACCGTGGCGGGACTTGCGGGCCGGGCAATCGGTACCTGGCACGTGGACTCACTGTGGACCGCTCTCAAGGAACGAGTTGTTAAAGGCGGCCCAGCAACCGATGCCTGCCTGCAAGGCGTAGCTGCGTTTGGCGGTGACGATGCTCTGCATCTCCTGACCGAGTATGCCGATCAACCCACTGCCTTTCGGGCTGCAATCGCTGGGATTCTCGTCAGCCGCCCCCAACTGGCCGCCACCCAGGCGGTGAAGTGGATGCAGGCGAAAGATGTGACGGCCAACACCTATGAGCCGCAGATGAACGGCCTGTTTACGGCTTTCCTCCAGCGGAAGGAGGGAGCAGCTCTTATGGTAGAAGCCCTCAAGGATCAAACAATTCGCACTGACGCGGCAGTGATTGGCCAGCGAGCCATTGCCGCCAGTGGCCAGCCTCAGGAAGCTCTCGCCAATGCGCTGGCTGCAGCCGCCAAAATCGTCGCCGGACCACGTCAACTATCCCCCGAAGAGATGGCCAAGGTGGTGGCTGCGGTTAAAGAATACGGCGACCCGGCCCGAGGTGAGGAGATCTTCCGCCGCGCGGAACTCAACTGCCTCAAGTGCCACTCGATTGGCGACGCGGGGGGGCTCGTCGGACCAAACATGCTCAGCCTGGGGGCCACAGCGCAGATTGACTACGTCGTCGATTCACTACTCAATCCCGGCAAAAACATCAAGGAGGGATACCAGACAGTCGTGGTTCAGACGACCGAAGGTAAAGTGCTTTCGGGAATCAAGCTGCGACAATCGGATACCGATTTGTTTATCCGAGACTCTGAAGACAAAGAGGTCGTCATCCCATTGAACCAAATTGAGGAGCAGAACAATGGGGCCTCGCTGATGCCCACTGGCTTGGCCGATCGCCTGACAGAATCGGAGATGCGGGATCTGGTGGCGTTTCTTTCGGCCTTGGGCCGTCTCCCGGATTTCACAATCAAGCCTGATCAGGTGATCTCCCGCCGGTGGCAATACCTGTTGCCGACCCAGCCCGCCGTGCATGCGATTATTCGAACCTCTTCCAAAACCTCAACGCAGGAGTTGCCCGAATTCACCTGGCAGACCACCTACAGCAGTGTTCGTGGATCATTGCCGCTGGGTGAAATCCCAACCCTGCATTCTCGCTATGGTCTCAAACCGGGCGATCGCGGAGCTAGCTTCCTGCGAACGAATCTCGAAGTTCTCCAGCCTGGAAAGGCTCAGCTGGTGATTGAACCTTCCGCAGGAGTCAGTGTCTGGGTTGGTGAAACCCCATACGACCCGATCACGGCCCCAGCGATCGATTGGAACGCAGGCCCGCAAAAGATCACACTGGCGATTGATCGTGATGTGGCTGGCAACACGCCGATCACCCTCCGCGTTGAGTCCTCTGCGGAGAAGGGAGCCCTCATCAAAGCCTTCGGAGGCAAATGACCCCACCAATTAACGGATGCCCCCGCCAACGGCGAAGCCCCTCAATTGCATTTGACCGTTTAGGATCACCCGCTAGAATCCAGCCGCACGGGGTGTAGCTCAGCTTGGCTAGAGCGCTACGTTCGGGACGTAGAGGTCGCAGGTTCAAATCCTGTCACCCCGACTCAACTGGATTTGAGGCCGTTTGACGAGTTCGTCAAACGGCTTTCTCTTTTCTAGGACTAGAGTTACGTCGCCGAGGACTCGGTTCAAAGATACGGTTACGAGGATGCGCCGTTTTTCGAGCATCTTTGAACCGCGCCAGATTTCGG
>QWPB01000134.1 GCA_003671275.1 Planctomycetota bacterium
GCGGTCCGTTGTCGGAGATGATGCGGGGCTTTTCTCCGGGATGTTTTTCGAGGGCCTTTTGCTGGATGAATTCGACATCTTGTTCGGTCATCGACTCGCGCAGTGCCCAATGCACGATGGTCCGGCAGCAGCCATCGAGCACGCTCGTCAAGTAGTAGAACGTCTCGTCGACATTAATGTAGGAGATGTCGATGTGCCAGTGCTCATGCGGTTGCAATGGCTGGACAAAGCCGGTGCCTTTCTTCGAGGTGGTGATCCATTGACGGTCGAGTCGCCCGGCCGCCTTGAGCACGCGGTACACGCTGGCCGGGCTGACCGCCACCACGTCGTCGTCCAACATCATGAAGGTCAATCGGCGATAGCCTTCCAGCGGATGCCGGTCGTGGAAGTCGACGATCGCCGCCTTCTCCCAGTCCTCCAGCCAGCGTTCGCGGGGGACGTTTCCGTTGTGCTCGTTGACCTTCTCATAGCGGTCCTTCCACGGGTGATACTTGCTCGGCCCGAGTTCGAGCCAGGCCAGCAGCGTCTTGGCGGGCGTCTCGGCGCGGTCTGTCTAATAGCGGACTTAGTCCACGATCTGATCCCGCACGGCATGGGGAACCGGTTGGCTGGCTTTGCAGCCTACCGATGTACCTTGGCACAAGAGGAATGCCAAGGTAAATTCCTTCAGGAATGACCTCTTTCGGCTCCGCCGCCCCGGTAGCCCAAAGCGGCAACCGGGGCCACCCCGCGACGCTGAAGTACCGGGCGGCGGGCGAACTGTCATGAGACGCCACGAGACAGATTGCTACTGAGCCTATTTCCAATAGGGATGATTATACCAATTGGCTGGCATTCCCATTTTTCCCAGTGCATCGGGTGCGGAAGGCGGGACTCGCAGAAGCTCGTTGACTCTTTTTCGCCACTCTCTTGCGAACGGATCCTGAAGTGGGCACCGCTGCAAAATGCGGTAGATCAGGAGCAACGTCACAAAGACTCGATCACCGCCAAGGATAAACGGAGACTTCCAGTTTTGGTTGTGTGGTAGTATCGGCGTAATATCCCACTGACGATCCCAAACTCGACAGTGATGAGCGCACACGTTTCTGACGTATGACAGATGATGGAGGATCGACGCCAAATCGGATTTCTGCAGGGCATAACGGCTAGAAATCGGTGATTGGCACTGATCCAGCATTCCGTCATACATGCGAGATAACGAGCCAAAGGACATGATCTCGGTGACGACCCAGCAGGGGAGATTCGGAAATCCCTGATACCGATCGCGAAAGTGAGTCACAAACAGTTCCTTCGACCGATCAGCTTCCTCCTGAATCTTCAAGGTCCAATCGTCGAAACGAAACGTCTTCCTGAAATTTAAGCGATTGGTGTGACCAAAAGCTCCGTATCGTTCTCCGAAAATCAATGCAACATTGGCACGCACATCAATTTCGATGACCTCCAACGCCTCGGTCAGAAAGTCTCGCAACGCCACATCGAACCGATAGGCATCCTGGATCATCGGGAACGAAACGCGATCGTATCTGAACGCCGCGTTCTGAAACGCCAGACAGTATCCACTCAATCGATAGTAGTTGACGTGTTTTAGAAATGAGACTGCGGACTTGCGGTCGGGGACGATCAGTCCGCGTGATTCCAAATGCTCGACTTGCTTTTCAACAGGCAGCCAAGGTTTGGAATATGGCTCTGGAGTTTTCACACTGAGCAAATCCATGGTGCGTAAAAAAACTCGCCATGATGCACGTCATCTTGAGGGGACTTGACCGTTCAAGAGAGAGGTGCGGCGAGCGTGTTGCATTCAGTATCGGCCAAAGTCTCGGTTGAGTCAAGCCCAATCAGTGCTGGAATCCATCGAAACCTTGATGTGCCTCAACCAGTGTCGACTAGGTGCGCGAACCGGACTCAATACCCCAGGTTTGGCATCAGCCAGCGTTCGACTTCCGCCACGGTCTGACCGCTGCGGGCCGCGTAGCTTTCGACCTGGTCCTTCGTGATCCGGTCGACGCTGAAGTACCTGGCAGCGGGGTGCGCGAACAGCAGGCCGCTGACGCTGGCGGCGGGGTACATGGCGTAGCTTTCGGTCAGGGTGATGCCGGTCTGGTTCTCGGCGTCGAGCAGGTCGAACAGTTGGCGTTTGCGCGTGTGGTCGGGGCAGGCGGGGTAGCCGTAGGCCGGGCGGATGCCGCGGTACTTTTCCTCGATCATGTCGGCACTCGTCAGCCATTCGGTCTGCCCGAAGCCCCAGGCTTTGCGGGCCTCGGCGTGGATGTACTCGGCGAACGCCTCAGCCAAGCGATCGGCGAGGGCTTTCGTCAGGATCGAGTTGTACTCATCGTGGTCAGCTTCGAAGACCTTAACCAGTTCATCACACCCGTGACCGGCTGTGACAGCGAAAGCTCCGATCGAGTCGACGCGACCGCTGTCCTGCGGAGCGATGTAGTCGGCGAGGGAGCGGAAGTCTTTTTGACCGGGGCGTTCCCATTGCTGGCGGAGCATGGGGACGGTGAGTGGTGAGTGGTGAGTGGTGAGTGAAAGAGTCTTCTCTAAGTCGAGAGCGTCAGCACCAGAAGTAATCGCTGGGGTGTCGATGATGCGGTAGCGGACGCCGATTTTTTCGCTGGCGATTTGTTCCAGAATGCCCGCTTCGACCAGTTGAGCGAACGTCTTTTTGACGGTCGAGGGGAAGACCTTTTTGGCCTTCAGTGGCTCAGCGATACGTTCTTCACTGAAGGGGCCGGTCTGGACCTCGATAGCGTTGAGTACAAGCAGGGGATCACGCGTCAGGCCTTGCCGGATCGTGGCGAGGTAGGCGCGGAACCGAGCTGCCAGTGTGACCGTGGGGGGGGCTTTCACCTTCGTGGGAACCGGACGCGGAGCTGCCGCCAGCTCCGTGGGAACAACTTGGTAACTCTTTTCCAGATGACCGTGGGGCCCCATCTGGCCAGGATCCTCGTTCAGCAACCCCGCGTCGACGAGTTGGCCGAGGACCTTGGAGACGGTGGATGCCGTAATGGCTCGCGAGGCGACCAGTTCAGTGATCACCGCCCGCGTGAACGGGCGACCGGTCTGGGCCTCGACGGCGTTGAGAATCAGCGAGGGCTCGCGGGTCAGGCCCAACTTAATCGTTGCCAGATAGGTTCGAAAACGCGGTGCCAGACGCGACGGATCGTGAGACAAGGCCGCGACCGAATCGCGGCGATTGCGTCGCTTTTTCGGCGAACGCGAAGCATTCGAATTCTGGCTCTCCTCTCTCGGCTCTCCTCTCTCGGCTGTAATCAGAATGTCATCGCCGACCGAGTTCGCGGGCCAAAAACCGTACACGCCCTTGGCCGTAAACAGCTTCTCGGCCACGATCCGGTCGAGCAGCTGGTTGGCGTCATCGAACAGCTTCTTGGCCTCTTCTCCGACGACGGGGTCGGCGAAGATGGCCGGGTATTTCCCCTTGAGTTCCCACGTCTGGAAGAACGGGGACCAGTCGATGTACTGCCGCAGCACGCTGAGATCGGCCTCGATGGTCTTTGTGCCGAAGAACGCGGGCTGCGGGATGTCGACGGTGGCCCAATCGGTCTGGTGATGCCGCGTGAGGGCGACCTCGTACGAGACAAGGGACTGTTCTGAGCGGCGGGCAAAGCTGGCCCGATCGCGGTCTTGGTCGGCGCGGATTTCGGTGATGAAAGCATCCTTGGAATCGGGATCAAGCAGCTTCTCGACGGCCGGGACCGACAGCGAAGCATCGACCACATGCACGACCGGCTGGCCGTACTCGGGGGCGATCTTGACAGCTGTGTGTTTGGAGGAAGTGGTGGCCCCGCCGATGAGCAGCGGGATCGTGAACCCGCGGCGCTGCATCTCGCGCGCGACAGTCTGCATCTCTTCGAGTGAGGGCGTGATCAGCCCCGACAGCCCGATGATGTCGACCCCTTCGGCGATGGCTGTCTCCAGAATCTTGTCGCAGGAGACCATCACCCCCAGGTCGATGACGTCAAAGCTGTTGCAGCGGAGGACGACGCCGACGATGTTCTTGCCGATATCGTGGACATCGCCTTTGACGGTGGCGAGGAGGATTTTGCCTCGGGAGGAGGGTTGAGAGTTTAGGGTTGAGGGTTGAGCGTCAGCAGCGGCCTGTGATTCGGCGGCTCTTTCGTTCAACGATAAACCCTCAACCCTCAACGCTTCCGCAGCTTCCTTCTCCGCCTCCATAAACGGCTCAAGGTACGCCACCGCCTTCTTCATCACGCGGGCGGACTTGACCACTTGCGGCAGGAACATTTTCCCCTGCCCGAACAGGTCGCCGACGACGCTCATGCCGGCCATCAGGGGGCCCTGGATGACGTTCAGCGGGCGACCGTACTTCTGGCGGGCTTCCTCAGTGTCCTGATCAATGTGGTCGGCGATTCCCTTCAGCAGGGCGTGCTTGAGACGCTCCTCAACGGTGTCCTTCCGCCAGGCTTCAATCTGCTCGGCGGTCTCGGTCTTTCCGCTCGCGCGTGACTTGATGACCTCGGCAAAGGCGATCAGCTTCTCGGTGGCATCGGGGTGCCGGTTGAGCAGTACATCCTCGATGTAGCCGAGCAATTCCTTATCGATCTCGTCGTAGACTTCGAGCTGGGTCGAATTGACGATCCCCATGTCGAGGCCGGCCTGGATCGCGTGATACAGGAAGGCTGCGTTCATCGCTTCGCGGACGACTTCGTTGCCGCGGAACGAGAACGAGACGTTGCTGACCCCGCCCGAGGTCAACGCGCCGGGGCACTCGATCTTGATCCGGCGAACCGCTTCGAAGAACTCGACGGCGTAATTCGCATGCTCTTCCATTCCGGTGCCGACGGTCAGGATGTTGGCGTCGAAGATAATGTCCGACGGAGCGAAGCCGACCTTCTGCGTGAGCAGGTCGTAGGCCCGCTTGCAGATGGCAACTTTGTGGTCAGCGGTGACAGCCTGGCCTGATTCGTCGAAGGCCATGCAGACGACGCCTGCTCCCAGGCTGCGCACGATGCGGGCCTGTTCCAGGAATTTGGCCTCGCCTTCTTTGAGCGAGATCGAGTTGACCACGCCCTTGCCCGCGAGGCACTTGAGCCCCGCTTCGATGACGCTGAACTTGGAGCTGTCGACCATGACCGGGACTTTGTTGACGTCCGGGTCGTCGGAGAGCAGGTGCAGGAAGTGGACCATCTCCTGCTCGCTGTCGAGCAGGCCCTCGTCCATGTTGACGTCGATCATGTTGGCCCCACCCTCGATCTGCTCGCGGGCGATTTTGAGGGCCTCGTCGTAGTTCTTCTCCTTAATCAGCCTCGCAAACTTGCGCGAACCGGTCACGTTGGTCCGCTCGCCGATCATGAGGAACGGCCGCTGCGCGGGTTGTGAGCCGGAAGCGTCAGCGCCCGGAGCGGCCTCGTTGAGAGTTGAGGGTTGAGAGTTGAGGGCCGGAGGGCTCAACTCAAACACATCCGTGCCACTGAAAACAGCCCCTCTACCCTTGGCACTTGTTCCCTTGTCCCTTGTCCCTTTCCTCGGCCCTAGGTCTTTGACCGCTTCCGCCGCACTCCGAATGTACGTGGGGTTCGTCCCGCAGCACCCGCCGACGATGTTGAGCCAGCCATTCGCGGCCCACTCGCGCACGGTGGCGGTGAACTCAACCGGGTTCGAGTCGAAGCCGCCCATCCCGTCGGGCATCCCGGCGTTGGGGTAGCAGCAGATGTTCGTTCCGGCCAGGACGCGCTTGGCCAGGATCTCGACGTACTCGCGCATCTGCTTGGGGCCGATGCCGCAGTTCATCCCGATGCTGAACGCCGGGAAGTGCTCCACAGCAGCCAGGAACGCTTCGAGCGTCTGACCGGTCAGCGTGCGACCGCCCTGGAAGATCGTGGCGGAGATCATGACCGGAACGCGCCGCGCTCCCTCGTCGAAGACCTGCTGAATGGCCGACAGGCAGGCCTTCATGTTGAGCGTGTCAAAGCTCGTCTCGGGGAGCAGCAGATCGACGCCCCCTTCGATCAGACCGCGAACCTGCTCCGCGTAGCTGGACTGCATCTGGTCAAACGTCGTCGGACGGTAGCCAGGCTTGTCGGCATTGAACGACAGCTGGACCTTCGTGGGCCCGATGCTGCCCGCCACGAACCGCGGCTTGTCGGGGGTCTTGCGCGTGTACTCATCCGCCCAGCGGCGGGCGATTCCCGCAGCTGCGATGTTGATCTCGCGCGTCAGGTCGGCCAGCTCGAACTCGGCCATCGAGAGCGGGTTGGCGTTGAAGCTGTTAGTTTCGACAATGTCGGCCCCGGCTTCGAGATACTCCTGATGCACGCTGCCAATCAGATCGGGTTGGGTCAGACAGAGCACATCGGTCGAGTTCTTGAGATCGATCGCGTGAGCGGTAAACCGCGATCCGCGATAGTCCGGCTCCTGCAGCCCCTTGGAAAACAACAAGGCCCCCATCGACCCATCCAGAATCAGGATGCGCCGGGAGAGGAGGTCGGTCAGTTGGTCGAAAATCAAATTCGGCACAGGCGATAGCTCACGATCACAGTCGACGAAACGCAGTTCGTACCGGGGGTGGGCACGGGCAGTCTTCGATCCCACGGGGTAGACATCACCATCCAGTGATGATGATATCAATCCGTACGAATGAGACACCTTTTCAGGACAAAGGATCGTATTTTTCCGGAGTCAGAATTGCACGACCCAACCCGTTGAAAACATCGATGCGAGGTGGTTTTGTGGCAAATAGGCCCTCGATGGGAGCGGAAAAACCACATCCATCTGTCCCGGCCAATGCACTCGCCGTCGAATCGGGTTCCGCTATGATGCCAGTGGTTCGAATGAGTGTTCGAATCTTCGAAGCTGCAGGGAGTCTGAACGTGGAATCACGAGCGTTGCCTCGCAATCCGACACGGGCTGTTGCGATTGGTTCGATCACTATTGGCTGCGGCCATTCGATCGCGGTGCAGTCGATGACAGCCACGCATACGCAGGACATCGCCGCGACGGTCGGGCAGATACGCGATCTGGTCGCAGCGGGAGCGGATGTGATCCGCGTGGCGGTCGACAGTCGCAAGGACGCCGACGCCCTGGCCGAGATCTCGAAGGAGGTCGAGGCCAACCTGGCCGTGGACCTGCAAGAGAACTACCGCATGGCCGAGGTCGTCGCGCCGTATGTCGCCAAGATTCGCTACAACCCCGGCCATCTGTATCACCACGAACGCGAGAAGCCGTGGCAGGACAAGGTCCGCTACCTCGCCGATATCGCGGGGCAACACGACTGTGCCATGCGAGTCGGTGTGAACTGCGGGTCGGTCGATCCGGACAAGAAGGAAAAGTACGACGAACACGACTCGATCTCGCCGATGCTGGAGAGCGCCTTTGACCACTGTGCGTTCCTCGACTCGCTGGGATTCACGCGGTACGCCGTGTCCCTGAAAGATTCCGATCCGAAGAACGTGATCGAGGTCAACAAACGGTTTGCCGCACAGCGCCCCGATGTGCCACTGCATCTGGGCGTGACTGAAGCGGGCATGCCGCCCGACGGGATCATCAAGACCCGCATCGCCTTCGAGCAACTCATCAGTCGCGGAATCGGCGACACGATCCGTGTCTCGCTCACGGTCCCGAACTCCCGCAAGTCGGAAGAGATCGCCGCCGGGCACAAGATCCTCGCAGACATCGCCGCCGGACGGGTCCGCAGCGTGGTGGATTACGGGCTGCAACAACTCAACATTATCAGTTGTCCGAGCTGTTCGCGGGTCGAGAACGAAGCGTTCATCGATCTGGCCGCTTCGGTCAAAGAGATGACAGCCTATGCCAAAGATCACAAGATCACGATCGCCGTGATGGGCTGCCGCGTGAACGGTCCGGGCGAGACGGACGACGCGGACCTGGGATTGTGGTGCGGGCCGAATTTCGTGAACCTGAAGAAGGGACCGGTCGAGCTGGGGGCCTTTCCGTACGATGGAATCCTGCCAAAGCTGAAGGCGGAACTGGATGCGATCATCGCGATTAAAACGGTGAAGTAAGGCTCGCGAAGGAGTCGGTGCTGCTCGCGATCCCTCCTCTTCGCGATCCCTCCTCTGCCGCCGGGTCGATCACTCCTTGGTCATGACCTCATCCAGATTCAGAACGGCTCGGGCCAGTACGGTCCACGCGGCCCGTTCCGGATCGGCTGTCCCCCCCGTGATCGCGGCGGGGTCGAGTGTTTTCGCCTCGATACGGCCCCGTTGCTCCGCCAGGAATTCGGCCAGCGCGGTGGCCTCATCGGAGGATATTGTCCGCCCCGTCAGACGGCGGAACAGTTCCGCAACCCGTTGTTCCTGCTCGCCGGTCATTGCCGCAAACTCGCGTCCGAGGGCCTGGGCGGATTCGACGAACACCGTGTCGTTCATCAGGCTCAGGGACTGCAATGGCGAATTCGACACATCCCGTCGGGGAATGCAGGCTTCACCACTGCCTCCGTCGAATGTCAGGAACAGTGCATACGGAGCAGTCCGCTTGGCAAAGGTGTAAACGCTCCGCCGCCAGCGATCTTCCCCCGTACTCGTGGTCCAGGCCAGTTGTCCGTATGCCCCTTCGGTAGTCACCGAGGCGGGTTGCGGCGGAAAGACACTGGGACCATACATCTTGTCCGAGAGCAACCCGGCCATCTGCAGAGCCTGATCCCGAAGCAGTTCCCCTTCCAGCCGATGACGGGGCCCGCGTGCCAGCAATCGGTTTTCCGGATCGGCTGCCAGCAGGAGAGGAGTCACTTCGGATGACTGGCGGTAGGTCGCACTGGTGACCATTAGCCGGTGCAGCTGTTTGATTGACCAACCGCTACGGATCGTCTCCAGGGCCAGCCAGTCCAGCAGCTCCTGATTGGAGGGCCAGGCCCCCTGATAGCCAAAATCCTCCAACGTGCGAACGATTCCCTGCCCAAAAAAAGCCTGCCACTGTCGATTGACGATGACACGGGCTGTCAAGGGGTTCTCCGGAGCCATTAACCACTTCGCATAATGCAGGCGATCGCGGGGCGCGTCTTCGGGAAATGGATGCAGGACCGACGGCGTTTGCGGCGTCACCATTTCCTTCGGCTGTAGATATTCCCCCCGATGATGCCGCCGGGTTGGTCGAGGGTTGTCCGCCGGACGTTCGAGAAATACCAGCGCCGTCGGATGCCTGGGCAGCTGAGTCCGGAGATCCGTAATCACTTTGCGAGCGGCCTCCAGCTCGGGAGCGACACTCAAGTAATACGTTCGCAAGGCAGCCCGCTCGGCATCGGTCCATGACGTGACGTCCCGGTGAAGGACCAGTCGCATTTCTTCGGGGACCGGCGACGCCTTCACCGCCCCCGTCTGACGTGTCACTGCCAGCCGGAATCGCCCAAGAGCGGCGGGGTAATGCCGATCGAACATCATCTCCACACGAGCGGCCTGCCCCGCCTTCAGAGGTTCAGGCAGAGTAAAGACCGCCACATCGCGCTGGCCCTGATGCCCGTTACAGGCCCAGCCCGAGTGCCCTTCCCCGTCGAGGCACCCGGCAGCTCCCGCAGCCCCGCCACCAATGCCAAGCTTTCCGTAGGTCTCGGTCGCGCCGCTGAACTTCACCGGCTGGCCATCGACTTGCAATGTCAACTCGCTGACGAAGAAATCTCCTTCGGGCCCCTCATAGTCGGTACGTCCCGGTCCCCGGGCTGGCAGCGTATCGTGCGGCAACGCTTCCAGGCGGATCGCCGTCACCCCGGTGAAATCCCCCTCGAAGTCGAGGGTGTACGTATCGAGCTTGGTCTTGTCTCCCGACGCCAGAATGCTGCCATCGTCCTGCAGCGAAAGTCGGGCCAGATTGGTGGTCATCCGGATCGGACGCCAGATCGACCAGTCAGTCGCCTCGGCCCGAACCACATCCAGCCATTGTGCCAGACTCCTGTCCAGATGTTGCTGCCGAAGTACAGCCTGTTCCTCGACCGTAGAGGGTGCCACCACCTCGGGAGCGGCTCCGTCAGCCGGAGGCGGGAGCGGGAATTGACTGGCGAGTTGCTGTTCCAGTTCCTCGATCCGCTGAAGCTGGGCCGTTCGACGGGCTTGGATCTCGGGATCAGGGACATCGATCTTGATCTCGTCCGCGTTATTGAGAAACGCCATCGTGCCATAAAAATCCTGGTGCGGGATCGGATCATATTTGTGAGTATGGCACTGGACGCAGGCCATCGTCAGTCCCAGCCAGGTGGTACTGGTGACATGGACCCGATCCACCATCGCATAAAAGCGGAACTCATTGGGGTCGATGCCGCCCTCTTCATTCGTCATCGTGTTGCGATGCAACCCCGTGGCAATCTGTTGTTCGAGCGAGGACTCCGGCAGCAGGTCACCGGCCAGCTGCTCGATTGTAAACTGATCAAAGGGCATGTCATTATTAATCGCCCGCACTACCCAGTCGCGATACGGCCAGACCGACCGCTGGCGGTCTTTTTCGTAGCCATTGGTGTCCGCATACCGAGCCAGATCGAGCCAGCGACGAGCCCAACGTTCGCCATACCGTGGTGAGGCCAGAAGCCGATCGACGACACGCTCTTCCGCTCCTGGAACCTGATCTAACCGATAGGCTTCGATCTCTTCAACCGATGGCGGCAGTCCGATCAAGTCGAGCGAAACACGCCGCAGCCACTTCTCTCGACTGGCCGGGGGAGAAGGAGCCAGCCCGGCGGCTTCAAGTCGTGCTAGAACGAACCGGTCGATGGGATTTCGCGGCCAGTTTGTCTGTTGAACTACCGGCCATGCGGGAGTCCGGGGAGCGACAAAGGCCCAGTGCGGAGCATACTCGGCCCCCGCTTCAATCCAGCGGCGAAGGATCGCTTTTTCGGCCTCAGTCAGTGTTTTCTTCGTGGACGGCGGCGGCATCATCTCATCCGCATCATGACTGGTAATCCGCTTCCAGAGCTGGCTGGAATCAGGTCGTCCCGCCACGATCGCCTTCTCGCCGGAGTCCGCTGCCGCCGTGGCTCCCTCGTAGGTATCGAGCCGCAAGTGACCTTCCCGTTTGTCGGCGTCTGGTCCGTGGCACTTGAAACAGTACGACGAGAGAATGGGGCGGACTTCGCGGTTGAAGTCAACCGGGTCGGCTCCACGGGCGGACCGCACCGCATGAAAACAGGCCACGGCAACCAGAAACCACGGGAGGGTCTGCATTCGAGACATCGGACGACTCTCGCAAGTGCCGGACCGCTCCCAGGAGACAGATCCACGACAGTTCGCGGTCCGGTCGATGCAGTATGTCGAATCACCCGCCAGCGGTCACGTCCCGCGCGATCTGCGTTCGGAAGGGAGGGCGAGTTTGAGGAGTTGGCATGTCAGGCGGGACATCCTGCCTGCCGGACCGATTGACCCTTTGAAAAGCCGCCCTAACAACCGGGAATCTCCAGGCGGCAGCATCCGAGGTTCAGATGCCCACTGGCCCCGGACTGGCCTTCCTGTTGCAGAACCCTTTCCGGGAGTTCGTAAATCACCTGTTTCCCATTTCGCGAGGTCATTACCAGTCCGGCCCGACGCAGCACTCCCAGATGGTGTGACGCATTGGCCAATTCCAAATGCAATTCAGTGGCCAGATCAGAGACACACCGCGGCCCTGACCGCAATGCCTGAATCAGGCGCAGGCGATCGGGATCGCCCAGAGCCTTGAGCAGTTGGGCACATTGTTCCACGGAAAGAGGATCGCGACGGGGCATCTGGAGACCTTGTTGGCGAACAACATACCGCACAACCCGGTCTGTGAAAACGAGATGAACACAGAACCCTTCGATTGCGTTCATTCCAATGATTGTTAGAGTGATCGTGTCCCTGAGTCCGATTGCTGGAACTGCGCATGGCCCCGACTCCTGAACCGCCCCTGCGACGGCAAGTGGTTGCCGAACTGATCGGGACTTACCTGCTGATCTTGTTCGGCTGTGGTGCGGTGCATGCCGCCGTGCTGACGGGGGCCCAGTCCGGGCTCTGGCAGGTTGCCATCGTGTGGGGCGTGGCCATCATGCTGGCCATCTACTCGATCGGGTCGATCAGCGGGGCACATATTAACCCCGCCATGACAATCGCCCTGGCTGTCCATCGCGGATTTCCGTGGAAGAACGTCGGGCCGTACATCGCCGGCCAGCTGACCGGCGCGATTCTCGCTGCGGGAACATTGTTCATCCTGTTCAGCCCGCACCTAGCAGCCCTCGAAAAGTTGAAAGGGGTCGAGCGTGGACAGCCCGGCAGTGAGATGACGGCCATGTGTTACGGGGAATACTTCCCCGCCCCGGGCAGCCTGGGAAGTGGAACAGAACCGTACTCCGCCGAGAAGCACGCCGAACTCAAGGCCAAAGGCAACCCTGGGCAGGCGTTTCTGGCAGAACTGCTCGGCACGGCAGTGCTGGCGTTTGTGGTGTTTGCCGTCACGGATGATCGCAACAGTGGGCGTCCCGCTGCGGGGCAGGCCCCCATCTTCATTGGCCTGACCGTGGCGGTCTTGATTTCGGTGATTGCTCCGCTGACGCAGGCATGCTTTAACCCGGCCCGCGACCTGGGCCCACGGCTGTTTGCATACTTCGCGGGTTGGGGCGCGATCGCCCTGCCCGGCTTCACCGATCTCAGCTGGTTGACGGTTTATATTGTGGCTCCCATGGCAGGTTCTCTGGTGGGGGGCGCGGTGTATGACTTCGCGGTCCGTCCCGCTGCAGGGAAGAACTGAGGATCGAATGCCGCATCCCATCTCCGATTCGCAACCGAGTGGTCTGACAACACGGGGCCGTTTTCGGAATCTCAGCCAAGCTCTGTTGTCCTGGGGTTTGGGGGTTCTGCTTCAGTCCGCAGGGGCCGCTGAGCCGCTCCACCCGGCCCAGCCCTATACCGCTGCCGCAGTGGACCCGGCGACCCACAATGTGGAACTGATGGTAACGGTGACGGCTCCGTACAAAACCAAGCAGCTGCGGGTCTGGATGCCGATCCCCCCCAGTGACACGGTCCAGCAGTTGGTGAGCTCGAACTTCTCGACGTTTCCTGACGAGGTCAAGCCCCAGATCGCCACCGAGCCCGTTTATGGAAACAAGTTCGCCTACTTCGAGTTCTCCCATCCGCAGGGGGCGATGGTCATTCGCCACACGCTGCAAGTGAAAGTCGCCGAACTCCACTGGAACCTCGATCCGGCGAAGGTGCAGACCACGACACAGTGGCCGGAGAACTTCGCTTCCTACTTGAGCAGCGAAAGTCAGGCCGTCGTGGCCGATGCCCGTTTCGAGAAGCTCCTCGCGGAGATCGTGTCGCAGCGTAAGAACCCGCTGCTCGACCTCGGTCGGGTGATGCACTACGCCGATCAGAACTTCCAGTACGACCACAAAAACGCCTCGCTCCAAGCCAGCTCACTCCATGCTTTGAATCAGAATGCGGGCCATTGCAGCGATTACCACGGCTTCTGTGCCGCCATGGGGCGACTGCTGCAACAGCCCACGCGAGTGACCTATGGAATCAATACTTTCCCCAAAGCGTCCCCCTCGCACTGCAAGTTAGAGGCATTCCTGGCTCCGTACGGATGGGTCAGTTTCGATGTCTCCGAGACGCAAAAGATGGCGGCCCTGATTCGCGCGGATGCCCAACTCTCGGATGCGGAGAAGGACTCCCTGGTCACAGCTGCCCAAGCCCGCCTGACGAGCGGGTTCCGGGACAATACCTGGTTCAAGCAGACACAGGGCACCGACTACGACCTTGCGCCGCGAGCCTCGAAAAAGGTGGCCGTCGTGCGGACGATCTACGCGGAGGCCGATGGAGTGGCCCTGCCGGAACCCGACCCGTCCGCTCCCGGTAAAACTCAGTTCGCCTGGATGACATCCCACCGATTCCAGTCGACCCCCCCGGTCCAAAACCCGTTCACCAACCTCGACTCACTGCGAAAGTAGGACGGGCCCGTTTGCCTATCCACTCCGGCTGGCATTTGTGGAGTAGCGAAATTCGAAAGAATTCTGCCGTCATCGCGTGGCGGTGAAACTTACACCTCAACCTTCGCACGACGACGGCCTGGATAGGCCGTCCGACGACAACACGAGACGAGCTAATGGGCCCGTCCTACCACACTCTTCCACCCCTTCTTCACACATGAACCCTCGATACATCATGATCGGCGGCTTTCTCGGAGCCGGAAAAACCACCACGGTCGGACGCCTCGCCCGACATTACATGGCCCAGGGGAAGCGGGTCGGTATTGTCACCAACGACCAGACGACCGACCTCGTGGACACTCATTCACTGCGATCGCAGGGGTTCGATGTGGGCGAGGTCGCGGGCTCGTGCTTCTGCTGTAACTTCAATGCCCTGACCTCCACGGTCGAAGGGCTGGGAGTGAACGAACTTCCCGATGTGATCATCGCTGAGCCGGTCGGCAGTTGTACCGACCTGGTGGCCACGGTCATTCGCCCACTAACGCAGGTCTACGGCAAGCCACTCGATGTGGCTCCCTACGGTGTGATCCTCAAACCGAGCCATGGGCTGAAAATCCTGAGAGGGGACAATCGGCGGGGCTTCTCCCCCAAAGCGGAATACATCTTCCGCAAGCAGTTGGAAGAGGCGGACTTCATCCTCATCAACCGCATCGATGAGATGTCCCCCGCCGAGGTCGACGAACTGGAGGCACTACTGCGGGTAGAATTCCCCGAGCAACCGATCCTGCGTGTGTCAGCCAAGAGTGGTGTCGGGTTTGAAGCCTTCACAGAGATGCTCAACCAGCGGGGACCGTTCGGCCAGCGTGTGATGGAGGTCGACTACGACATCTATGCGGAGGGCGAGGCCGAACTCGGCTGGCTCAACAGTCAGGTAAGCATCGAATCGGACGATGCGTTCGATCTCGATGCCCTGCTGATCGACATCATCGGGCGTCTGCATCAGCGGTTCGTGGGGACCGGAGCCGAAGCGGCACACCTGAAGACGATTGGGCTGTGCGATGGCAGCTACGCCGTGGCCAATCTGGTCAGTAACTCGACGGGCCCGGAATTATCGTTGCCCTCGAAGACCATGACAAAAGCGGCAAATGTCGTCGTGAATGCCCGCGTGGCCACCGATCCCCTGCAGCTGGAAGCCTTCGTCCGAGCGGAGGTCGCAGCCGCCAGCCAGACGATCGGGGCGCGCCATGAAGTGATGACGCTGCAGTCATTTCAACCCGGACGCCCCGTGCCTACGCATCGGATCAATGATGCCGTCTAAGCGGTCCCCCATCGCCAGCGGTCGTTTCGGTAAGTCTCTTCGGTGAGAATGTCCCATGCATTCCTGGCAAGTTCTTACTCTCGGGCTTCTGATGACGATGGTTGCCGCTCATGCTCTGGCCGAGGACGCGCCGCAGACCGATATCGAGTACGCTCGCATTGACAATCACCCGCTGCTGCTGGACCTGTATCCCGCCCCGCCCACGGATCAGCCAGCTCCCCTGGTGGTCTATGTGCATGGCGGCGCCTGGCGAGCCGGGTCCAAGACAGACATGCCATTGAAGGCGCTGGTCCACCGGGGATTCACGGTCGCCAGCGTCGATTACCGGTTAACGCCGGTCGCTCGTTTCCCGGCACAGGTACACGATCTCAAGGCGGCCATCCGCTATCTGCGGGCGCAGGCCATCCCCTTGCACATTGATCCGCGCCGAATCGCCATCGCCGGCTCATCCGCAGGAGGCCATCTGGCAGCCTTGGTCGGAGTCACCAACGGACACGCAGAACTGGAAGGCCCCCTCGGATCGCACTGCGCCACATCCTCTGACGTACAGGCGATCATCTCACTGTACGGGGCGGCGAACCTGCATTCGATTCTGAAGCAGTCGACACCCCATGGGCTCAGCGTGCGCGTCCCCGCCTTGCAGCTTCTGCTGGGGGGCCAGCCCTCCGAGTATCCCGAACTCGCTCGACTGGCCAGCCCCGTCACGCATGTCGATGCCCATGATCCCCCACTGCTACTGATCCACGGCGATGCGGACCCACAAATGCCGGTCGATCAATCACACGAACTCGAGAAGGCTTACGAGACCCTTAATCGGCCCTGCCAACTGGAAGTCATCCCAGGAGGAAAACATGGCGGCCCGGAGTTCTACGCCCCCCTGCGAATCGAACAGATGGAAAAGTTCCTTCGGGATTCGTGGCCAGTGCCCCAAGACTGAGGTTCAGACCGGGCACCTTATCGGGTGGCAGAACGTTGATCGATGCCCACCGCGATCAGGATGACCAGGCCCAGAACCACTTTTTGCAAGTACGGTTCGACCTGCAAAAGATTCATTCCATTTTCAATTACGGCGATCATCAGCGCACCGATCAGCGTGCCGATCATGGTTCCCCGCCCTCCCGAAAGACTGGTCCCGCCCACGACGACTGCGGCAATTACTTTGAGTTCATATGTCTGACCGAACATGGGCGAACCGCTTTTATACTGCGACGCCATGATGACACCGCCAAACCCCGCCAATAGTCCCGAAAGCAGGTACGCCGCGAGCAGCACCCGCTCGGTATGAATCCCCGACAGCCGTGCCGCCTCGCGATTCCCCCCCACCGCATAGAGATAGCGGCCGCCGGGTGTCCGCAGCATGACGAAATGTGCAATGGCATACAGGACCGCCAGCAGCCACAACGACGCCGGCAACCCCATCAGCGTTCCCCGCCCCAACCAGGTAAACGTCGCCGGTATCTGATGGGCCGATTCCCCTCCCGTTAACATGTACGCCCCCCCGCTGACAGCCAGCATGGTGGCCAACGTCACAATGAACGGAGGCATCCTCAGCTGGGTAATCAGCAGCCCATTCATCAAGCCAAACAGGGTGCCGACGGTGATGCCCGCCAAGCTGCAAACCAGCATCATCCCGCGACCGGCACTCAGTCCACCTCCATAATCCTGAATCAACAGACAGCTCAACACTGCGGAAAAGGCGATCAAGCTACCCACTGATAGATCAATTCCACCGGTAATGATGACCAGGGTCATCCCCACCGCCAGGACCGCAATCACCGTTATGCGATCCGCGATATTGAGCAAGTTGCCCACCTTAAAAAAAGTGGGCCAGTGATACGCCTGAGGGGACAACAGCGCAGGCGTTCCCAGGTCGGGAAAGTCTTCCACCAAATCTTCGAAAAGAGCCTGGCGCCCCACCTCATGAGTCGTCAGGATCAGATCCAGTCGCTGCTTGTCGCGATTGAGCTGTTCCAAGACTTTGCGGATGGCCCGCGTGTCTCCCCGCGCCTCGTGAATTTTGACCTGTGGATGAGCCGTTAGCAGCGTCGAACGCGCGGCATCCGCAAAGGCCACCAGTTGTGACTGGGTCAAATCCCCGGCACTGGGAGATGCGACAGCCCCTTCCGCGGACGCATCGACGGGAATCACAATGAGAACTCGCGTGGGGGCTCGTATCGCCGCATCCCGCCCCAACCGGCCCCCGGCTGCGGCATCCGCATCGTACTGCACGCGAATCGTCGCCAGTCCCAAGGCCGCACACAACACCACCAGTCCTCCAAATCGTACCAGTTCTGTCCGCGGAAGGATCGACAGCCACGAGCGAGACCGGGACATGTGTCACCTCAAGATTACAGGTACGGGGTGTGCGAGACGCTTCTCCCAGTGCCCATCGTAAGCCTCGGGCTGGGATCTGGGAAATCGGCCCACTCCCTGCTGGGACTTATCATGAAGAAGAAACAGTATCAGATTCCCTGTGGATGAGGGATCGGCAAGCAAAGTGTCGCATCAAAACCAGAGTCGTCCTGCGGCAATTGCGCAAATTCGATAAATGATTGTCAATACGTGATTTACGTTACAGAATGCGTCTTAACGAAACAAAAAGGCTGTGACGATGCGGCTCTGTTTTCCGAAAAATCGGGAACAATGCGACAGATTCCGCGAACCTTTTCAAGAGTTGCGGGGTCTATCTCACAAGTGATCCCATAAGCGGGAATTCGAGTCAGTGGCTAAACAATGGGTTTGGCAGTCGGATTTCTTTTGCGGGGTTGTTTCTGGATGCCCCCGAGTGAGTAGGGGCGGCGGTTCTGAGTTTCTCGTGGACTGCGACCACTGGATCGCAGGAGGTGCGTCATGGCGAATCTGAACAACATCAACGGCACGGTCAATTTTTCGGTAGCTGGCAATGTCCAGACCGGAACCGCAGTCGTCTGTCGTTCGCGTCGCCTCAAGATGCGCTCGCACACCGGGAAACCGCTGACACAACCGCATTATTTGCGTCTCGACTCGCTATCGAGTCGAGAGACGCAGGAATGGGCCGAAGCTGCGGGTTTCTGTTCCGCAGCCGCCGCGTGGCAATGTTGTCCCGCCGCAGAGATTCCGCCGGCAGCCTGGGGCTCCCTGGTGATTTCGCGAGCCATCACGCTCTGAAAACAATCGCCTCTTCAGGTCCAACCTCTGCCGGAGTCGCCGCTGAAGCGGTGCCACTCGTCTGATTTCGTTAACCATCCCAATGGCCCTGCGTGGCCGGGACGCATTGGAACGATGAATCGAGTGGAACACACGCAGCGTTATCCGATTCCGGGCGGGAGTGGTTTCACTCCCGACAACTTGCAGACGGTTTGAATCTCGAATCAGCGATTGCTCGATCCCATCACTCTGGTCCAGCCGGCGGACTCCTTCAACGGGTTGCCTGGCACTTGACCCGTTTCATTCCATCAAGCGGGGTCCATGGAGTTCCATGACCGCTCGATCCAGAAAACGACACCGCCCCAGGAAGGGGGCTGATCATGAACGAAAACGAAATCCTCCATACAGTTCTTCAGGCCCAGGCCGGTGACAATCGGGCTTTTGGCCAATTGGTGACCCATTTCGAGTCCAGCGTGTTCGCGGTCGTTTACCGTCGGCTGCGGAATTCCGCAGAAGCCGCCGAAGTGACCCAGGACGTGTTTCTGCGGGCTTTCCGCAAGCTCGATCAGTTGCGGGAACCTGAGCGGTTCGTCGGCTGGTTGAAGCGGATTGCCGTCCGGTTGTCGATCAACCGGGTAGTCCGCCGGCCTCCCGTGGCAATCTGTGCTCCGGAAACGCTGTCCGCCTTCGGTGAAGAGCAGGCGGCCCCGCATGACCCGCTGTTCGCCCAGGAACGGGCGACCCAGCTCCGGGCCGGCCTGAAGCAGTTGCGGCAGATGGACCGGGAAACGCTGGAAGCCTTCTACTTCGAGGGGCAGTCCCTGAAAGAGATGAGCGACCGCTTCGCCAGCCCTGTCGGAACGATCAAACGACGGCTGTTCACCGCCCGGGCGCGATTGAAGGACGCCCTCTGCGACTTCCAACCTGCCTGATCGGTGACGACGACCAAACCCAACACCCGACATCGCCAGCGGTGAGTTCCATGGACTCACCGCTGTGCTCATTGACGGTGACGGCCTCGTCCGGCTGCGGTTCTCCAGGGCCGGACTCGGACTGTTCTCGTTTCGCAGCTATGATGCCCTGTCAGACACCGCTCACCCGATCGCTGGCAGACACGTCTCATGATCCCTCCCCGTGATCCCCGCAAGCCGAAGCCCGGCCCTCGCCAGCGCCCCGCGGTCTCGCCCACGGGGAAACGACGACCGGTTCCCGCCGCCCTGCGACAGCAGCAGGCCGATGAGCGGAAAGTCTGCGGATTACACGCCTGCCTGCAGCTGTTTGAGCGACGGCCCGAGGATATTATTCGCGTCTATCTGACCGAAGACCGCTCACGAAATGTCCCCGAACTACTCCGATGGTGTGCCCAGAACCGCCGCGCTTACAACGTGGTAGCGGCGGACAATCTGGAGCGACTGTCGGGGTCGAACCATCATGAAGGGATCATGCTCCTCGCCCGCCGGGGAGCCAGTTGGTCCGAGTCCGACTTTTTACAGGCATTACAGGCGAACCAGCTGACGGGACCGCTGCTGTATCTCGACGGAGTCCAGAACCCGCACAATGTCGGGGCTCTTCTGCGAACGGCAGCGCACTTTGGCGTCGCGGCAATCCTCGGAGAAGCGGGCCATCTGCCTGAGATCTCCGCGGCGACGGCGCGTGTCGCGGAAGGCGGAGCGGAACATGTTCCCGTGGTAAGTCTGGAAGCTGCGGGCCAGACCCTGATGACCCTGCGGCAGTCAGGTTACACCCTGCTGGCCACGTCCAGCCACCAGGGGCGAACGATCTACGAGGAACCCCTGAGTCCGAAAACGGTGTTCATCCTCGGGGGAGAACTCAAAGGGGTCAGCAGCGACCTGCTACAAGGAGCGGACCGCTGTGTGCAGATCCCGGGGACCGGCCACGTCGAGAGCCTGAACGTCTCCGTGGCAGGGGCCATCCTGCTGAGCGAATGGCGGCGTCAAACGACCTCCAAACCCCGACCGTAGTCCCCCCCTCGATCGTCAGGCGATTTCGAGAGGCAATTCACCCGCCAGCCCTGTATCCAAACGCCAGCCTATTGCCTCAAGCCTGTCCTTTGGACCGGCCCCCGATTTTGTCGAGAACCCCATTGATAAACGGTGGCGAGTCCTTGGCCCCGAACGTTTTCGATAACTCTACCGCTTCGTTGATCGCCACGGCGGGCGGCACATCCGTGTGCATCAACTCATAGGCTCCCAGCCGCAGGACGTTGCGATCCGTGATCGCCATGCGGCTGATCGACCAGTTCGTGGCCACCGATTCGATCTTGGCGTCCAGCCCCGCGCGCTGTTCCACTGTGCCTGAAAACAGCTTCCAGGCGAACTCAAACATCTCCGGATCCTCCAGGAGGCGTTCACGAATCTGTTCGTGAATGACCGAGGACGGAACGTCCGCATTGGCGTCGACCTGGTAGAGCATCTGGACGACGAGTTCGCGGGCTTTGCTGCGACGAGACATTCAAGGTGCCGAAAAGGGAGAGAAATTGATCACTGTGGTTGAGACCGGCGGGGAAACCGGCCCAGTCAGGAAGACGTGCCGATCTGACGCAGCACCGAGACGGTTTCAATGGCGGCCAGAGCGGCTTCCGCCCCTTTGTTGCCCACCTTGCCCCCAGCCCGATCGAGTGCCTGTTCCATCGATTCACAGGTCAGCACACCAAACAGCACGGGAACCCCCGTGTCCTGGCCTGCCCGCATTAGTCCCTGAGCGGTGGCATGATTGATGTATTCGTGATGCGTGGTGTTCCCCTGAATTACCGCCCCCAAGGCGATCACGGCCGCGTACTTCTTCGTGGCTGCCAGACGCCCCGCGACCAGCGGCAGTTCAAACGCTCCGGGAACCCAGACGGCCGTAACCCGATCGACGCTGGCTCCGTGCCGCTTCAGAGTCGAGATCGCCCCCTCCAGCAAACGCCCGGTGACCAGGTCGTTGAACCGCGAGACGACAATCGCGAACGAATCCCCCGGTTGAGCCAACATTGGACCTTCGATCGTCTGCATCTGATCCCCCGGGAGATTCAACCCGTCATCCGCCCGAAAGTGGGCAACCCGTGATTATAGCAAGGGACAACCCACCAGCAGAAGTGGTCACTCACTGGCATTTTCCCGCTGGGTGGGCGTCAAAAAATCGGTATGACCGTTAATCCTGCCTGGCGGAACCCGCCTTTACCCGAATGGCCACCACGATTTTCGACAGACGTTCCTCCGCTGAATATCGATTACCTCGCTGATCGCATGTTTCTCGAACAGTGCGAGTAGCGAATCGGTCCCCGACACCAGTTTGTGCTGGGTCTCCTCGGGGTACAGGGGATACACACCCCAGAAATTGATCATCTTATTCTCGCTAATCACCAGCGACTGGAACTCCTTCGGCACATTCAACATGGGCAAAATCAACGCGCAGCTGAGTTTGGTCCCCGAGGCGTACGGCTCAGCAGGATCGCCATTCGGGATGGTGTGGCCGAACCCGAGCCAGGTGTCGTACTCGTGCGGCAATCGGGCCAGCGTTTTGAGCAGACGAATCGGCCAATAGTGATTCTCGTTCTTGAAAGCCTTATCGGTCATCTTCCAATCTCGCGGCAGTCGCAACAGCAATTCCGCATACCGGTAATCCTCGCAACCATCTGGAACTGTCATCGGAGCATCGCTCATCCCGCTGGTGACGAGGGTATAAAACGGGTCATCATTCGTTGGCAGAACCACATGGACATCAATATGCACCAAATCCGAAACGATCTCATGAAAGACCGAGTCGACCTTGCCTAAGTGCTGCTCGATATGCTCGGAAATGGCCTCTATCGATTCGCTGTCTCCCAAGGCCAATTCAAATGGAACGGTACGCTCCTGATGCCGCAGCAACTGGGAACCACCCGGTGAAATCTCGGGACCACCCGCTGCGGGAGGAGTTGGAACGAGAACCAGTGACTCACACTGTTTACAACGAAACTTCTTCCCGGCTTTATCTTCGTTGATCCGGTATTTCTTACCGCATTGGGCACAGGCGATTTCAATGGGCATGATGGCGCGACATCACAGGGCGATTCAACATCCACGAACTTCTCCGCAGCTTACACCGACCCGCATGCCAGCGAAATCGTGAGAGCTGTTCGACCAGCGCAGCGGGAACGTTTTCTGTCGCAAGCCAGACCTACCTACGATCGAAAGCGTCTCACAATGCAAACCGGCGGGATCTCGCACGCGAGAACCCGCCGGTGGGACAAACACGCAGTGAGCCATCGGGATTAACGCCAGTAACTGAAACTGACGCCTGGACGGACGATCGTCATACCAGTCCCATAGACCGGTCCTCCATAGCCATAGCCTCCCCCGCCGTAGTAGCCACTACCGTAGTAGCTACCGTACACCGGCGCTGGAGCATAATAGCCCCCCCCGGACCATCCACTGTATCCACTGTATCCACCGCGGTAACTTCCACAGCCAGAGCCGTGATGATGATGCCCGCCCGAATAGACGGAGCGATACCGCCCGTGGTCAGCCTGAACCGAAGCAGCGGTGAACCCCGCGACCAACAGGGCGGCGACAACCAGAAAGCGTTTCATGAGATTCTCTCCCAGAAGATCGGGGACTGACTCGTTCCGCACACCCGTCGTCGGTCGATGGACGTCCCTCACGGGGGAGATGACATGCGATGAGCGTGCCCAACACGGCACAGAATACAGTCCATTCCACTACCTGTTTCACGACAAGCACTTACGACTCAAAAATCCTGAAGAACCGCCATGCCATCGTGAATCAGAACCGCGACAACATGTCGTCAAATACACAGCAAACTACAGCCCATCAGACCAGCTGGGGGTGAGGTCGCAGAGATTCCAGAGAGAACGGTACGGTCGATTGCGGTCGCACCAGCCCCAATTCAGCGGCCAGGCGATGGAACTGCGTCAGCCCCTGCCGCTCGCCATTGCCGAGATAAAAATGCAGGTTCTCCCGCAGGTACTTCTCGGCAACTGCTACGGAGAGACCCAGCGGTTCGGCCTCCCGCTGAGCAATCTGAGGAATACTGGCCACTCCCAGATCACGGGCGGACGAAAACGCTTTCTCCAAACCTTGCAAATCGGTATCACAGCGTGCGACCCACATCGCGAACACGAACGGCAGCCCTGTCCATTCGAGCCACTTCTGACCGAGATCCCAGACAGTATGAAATTTTTCCGATGGCTCCCGCATCGCGCGATCACCAATCAACAAAATGGCATCCGCGCGACTGGATGTGGTATCCCAGTCCATCGGCAGCGGCTCCAAGTGCGGCTGAACCCCGAATTGATCGTGCAGGATGACCTTGGTCAAGCAGGCACTGGTCCGCGACCCTTCGTCGAGGGCCAGTGTGCGAATCTCCCCGGGATGACACCGGCTGTAAAGTTTGACACTCATCACCGGACCGCGCGTGGCCACACAGGCATCCGAGACAATCCGATAATCGGGATCAGATAACGACTCTACGGAAGGGATTAAGGCCACATCCAGACGTCCCCGCTGCAGTTCGTCCGCCAATCGACTGGGATAATCAAGGATCAGCTGGGCATCAGGGAGAGAGCGGGCTAACCCTTCAATCAACGGTTTGGAATTGAGGTAGCTGACCGCACCGATCCGCAATGGCCGTTTTCCAATGGTGTCGGGTCCGCAGATCATGTTTGCCTCGGCACTGTTCATGGGGGGCGATTATACGGCCCCCGCGACAGGTCGCAATTTCGCATTCTTCACGAATTGAGGTCTGAGTGGATCTCCGCCCAACAGGAGAACCGAGGAGGAGCTTTCCGAATAACCGGTCTGTGAACTAGATTTCGCACACGCGATTGTTGGACTACGCCCTCCCCCCGAAGAAAACCGGGAGGATGGCGAGGGAAATGACGCACTTCTGAGGGATTCATGGACGCACTGCGAGTCGGACTGATTGGACTGGGAACTGTCGGCGGGGGAGTCGCCCAGATTCTGACGCATCAGGCCGCCCGAATGGCTCACCGATCGGGCCGACCGATTCAGCTGACGCGAGTCGCCGTCCGTGATCTGACCCGTTCCCGATCGATCGAATTACCCGGCACCCAGCTGACCACGGAGGCCCTGGCCGTTGCCACCGCTCCCGATGTGGATTTGGTCGTGGAATTGATCGGCGGACTGAAACCGGCTCGCGAATTGGTTTTGGCCGCATTGAATGCCGGAAAGGATGTGGTCACAGCCAACAAGGCCCTGCTCTGTGAACATGGTCCCGAGTTGTTCCGAGCCGCCCGGGAACGGGGCCGGTGCATCGCGTTCGAGGCCGCTGTGGCGGGGGGGGTTCCGATCATCCACACCCTCGGCCAGGCAATGACCGCCAATCAGATTACATCGATCGAGGCCATTCTCAATGGAACCAGCAACTTCATTCTGACTCAGATGTTTCAGAAGGGGGCCGCTTACGCGGATGCCGTGGCCGAAGCGCAGGCACTGGGGTTTGCCGAAGCCGACCCGTCGATGGATGTGCAGGGAACCGACGCCGCCCAAAAGCTGGGCCTGCTGACGCTGCTGGCCTTTGGCACACGGGTCACACCGGACCAGTTTCTGGTTCAGGGAATCGACACGATCGATCTGGATGACCTGCGTAATGCCGACGAACTGGGTTATGCCGTCAAGCTGCTGGCAACCGCCCGCCTGGTCGAAGGCCAGTTGGAAATGCACACGCAACCGACCCTGATCCGCAAGGACCGCCCGATCGCTCGGACAGATGGACCATTCAACATCATTGGTCTGACCGGGGATGTCGTCGGGACGACCTGGTACTCGGGCCAGGGGGCAGGTGGGTTACCGACCGCTTCGGCAGTCGTTTCGGACATTGTGGATGTGGCCGCGGGGCGGGCGAAGACCAACTTTGATCTGCTCGATCTGTGGGGCAATCATCCACCGTTCTCCCTGCAGCCCGTCCACGAAATCAATCGTCGGTATTACATGCGGTTCCTGGTCGAAGACCGAGCCCATGTGATGGCTGAAATCACGGATGTGCTGGGAAGAAACGACATCAGCCTGGCCAGTGTCATGCAGCGAGAAACGGCGGAACCGGAAGACGACACCATCCCCCGACAAAAGTATGTTCCGCTGGTCATCATGACCCATCGCACCACGGAGGGCCGACTTCGTGCCGCTGCGATCCAGCTGGAAAAACTGGGCTGCATTCGCACACCGTGGGTCTGCATGCCGATGGAGGGAATCCCTCTGTAACAGCCTGTTGAAGAACGCCGTGGGATCGGCTTCCAGCCTGTCAATCCCTTCAGAATATCGACAGGCTGGAAGCCGATCCCACGTTTTTCAACGGACTGGTAAGCCAATCCGACGGGCGCTCTCGCCGCCGGTAGAGCGAATTTTGAGCGTCGGATTTCGGGTTTTCCTGCAGGGGCCTATACTGTCTCCTTCTCTTTCCGGCAGGTCCGGAGGTTCCCTCACACTGTGTTGGTGTGTTAGACATGCGGATCGTGTTGTTTCCCCACCCGGCCTTGCGGTTTCCGTCGGTGGACATCCAGCGGATTGACGATGCGCTCCGGGCGACAGTCCAGCGGATGTTCGAGCTGATGTACGAATCCAAGGGGGTGGGACTGGCAGCCAATCAGGTGGGCCTGCCCTTCCGGTTCTTCGTGATTAACCCGAGCGGTGACCCCGCCCAGAAAGACCAGGAGCAGGTCTTCATTAATCCGATCATCACCTCCAAACGCGGCTCAGACATTCACGAAGAAGGCTGCCTGAGCCTGCCCAAGATCTACTCCGATGTCGAGCGGCCTGCGGAAATCACCATCGACGCGTTCGACCTGAATGGTCAGAGCAGCAAACGAAAGCTCAAGGGGTTCATCGCTCGCGTCATCCAGCACGAGTACGACCACATCGAAGGGTTCATTTTCACCGACCGCCTCGATAGCGATGCGCACGATGAAATTTACGCGGAGATTCTCGACGTGGCTGAGCAGTTCCGCCGCCAGCAAGCCGAAGGGGTCTACCCTGACGACGACACGCTGATCGCCCAGTTACAGGCCACCGCCGCAACCGGTCGGATTCCTGCGGATTTCGCAGCGACCTGACCAAGGGCGAATGGAGCTCACCCAGCCGTCTCATGAATCACGTTCTCCCCGGCCCGGGCGAGAGATGCCAGTTCAGACGGGGAACACCGGCGATCAAGCCGCCCGATCGCCGGAAATACGAGTACATCAAACGCCGCACCCGGCCATTGCATCAGCCATCACTGATTAGAGAAGTTACAAATCACCACGGGAGGGGGCGAGACCCGACGATCTCCCGTTGACCATTTTTTCTCAACTGGCATAAAACGCCGGTCGGAACTGCCCTCCGACTCCGAATGCGTCCCAACGGACGCAATCACCCTGGTTTTCCCCCATCAAACCCATGACATCACCCTCGCCACAAGGGATCGCTTCCGTTGCGCCCAACGGTGTCGCCCATCACGACTGGCCCGCCTGGCCCTATTTCGATGATGAGCAACTCGCGGCCGTTGAGGCGGTCCTGCGGTCTGGCAAAGTGAACTACTGGACCGGCGATGTCTGTCGGCAGTTCGAGGCCGAATACGCCCAGTCTCTCGGTGTACCGCACGCCATCGCCGTGGCCAATGGGACCAATGCCCTGGAACTGGCGCTGGAAGCCTTCGACATCGGTCCCGGCGATGAGGTCATCGTCCCGTGCCGAACGTTTCTGGCGACGGCCAGCGGGGTCATCACGCGCGGAGCCCGGCCCCTTTTTGCGGACGTCGATCCACTCAGCCAGAACATTTCAGCTGCCACCATTGAGCCACTGCTGACCGCACGCACCAAGGCCATCATTGTCGTCCATCTGGCGGGTTGGCCCTGCGACATGGACCCGATTCTCGCACTCGCCCGGCCGCGGGGCATTCGTGTGATCGAAGACTGTGCCCAGGCCCACGGAGCCAGCGACCGGGGACGGCCCGTCGGCTCGATCGGCGACGCGGGGTGTTTCTCGTTCTGTCAGGACAAGATCATCACCACCGGTGGCGAAGGGGGGCTGGTCACCTTTCAGGAGGAGTCCCTCTGGAAAAAAGCCTGGAGCTACAAGGACCACGGGAAGAGCTGGGAGGCGGTCTATCAGACCGAACACCCGGGCATCTTCCGCTGGCTGCATGATTCCATTGGCACCAACTGGCGACTCACCGAGATGCAGGCCGCTCTGGGCCGTATTCAGCTGGCTCGGCTTCCCTGGTGGATTACCATTCGGCGTCGCAATGCCGACATTCTCACCGAAGCGATTGGCCAGTCTCCTCTGCTGTCGATCCCCCGCCCCAGTTCCGACCAATACCACAGCTACTACAAGTTCTACGCCTTCGTTCATCCCCGGCGACTAGCCGCTGGCTGGACCCGAGACCGGATTGTTCGTGAGTTGCACACCCAGCATGTGCCCTGCGGAGTCGGCAGTTGCTCCGAGATCTACCGGGAACGGGCCTTTCAGCGACTGGGGATTGCTCCGGAGCAGCCGTGCCAGGTGTCGCGCGACCTGGGCGAACGCAGCCTGATGTTCCTGGTCCACCCCACACTGGAACGGGAACAGATGCACGAGATGGGTCGCCGCATCCGCGAGACACTGGACCTGGCCACAGCCAATGCCGCTAAAGATGCCGCCTGACCGATTGCCACACCGGGTTTTGGAAGTCGTTGATCAAGGAGTGATCTCGTGACTGCCGGACAGCTATATTCGCATGACCAGTACGGGGATCAGTCTCCCGCAACAATTCCCATGCGGGCTGCGTTTCCATCTCGACAGACCGACCGTTGTGAACCACTGCCCCCTCCGGATGCCACGGAATTAGACACCCCGGTTTCGGTGATCAGCCCCTTGCCCCGCAGCGCCCGCTGGTTGCGTCACCGGATCGCGGCCATCCTGCCAATTTATCTGCTGACATTTTCAGCCTGTTACGCGGCGGCCATCGAACTGCGGTTTGATTTTGAGGTTCCCCAGGCGTTTCGAGAAGTTTTCTGGATCACGCTCCCGTTGATTCTGATCGTGAAATTTGCCGCTTGCTGGCTGACGGCCGAGTGGCGTCGAACCTTTCGCCATGTGACGGTTCTGGATCTGGTTTTCATTGGAGCGGGGACACTGGGAGCGGGGGTTTTTCTGGGTCTGCTGAACGGTCTGTTGCCTGCCGCGATCAAGATCCCACGATCCGTCCTGCTGGTGGATGGAGCCCTCAGTCTGTTGAGCCTGACCACGCTGCGATTTGCTTATCGCGTCTGGATGGAAATCCTGTCCCCGGTCCTGATGCGACGGAAATTGCGAAGCCGAACACTGATCTACGGCGTCGACTCCCAGTCGATCGGGATCCTGCAGATGACTATTGCCATGCATTCCGCAGGGCTCCCATTTCGCGTGGTGGGATTTGTGTCGGATTCGGCCAGACGACACACCTCTCTGATCGCTGGCGTTCCTGTGCATCACCCCGAGCGGGGCTGGTCCGCCATTCGCGAGGCTTCCCACGCCCGGGATCTGCTGATCCCCAGCAGTGTTCCCGGACGCGTTGTGCGGGCCATTCTGCGGGAGTGCTCCGAGGCCGACATCCAGGTCCACATCATCCCCACCGTCGAGGAAATGGTCGGCGGACGATTCAAGCTGGCCTCGCGGGATGTGACTGTTTCCGACCTGTTACGGCGTGATCCCAACCGCCTCGACATGGAGTCGATCCGGCATTACGTCACGGGGCAACGGGTCATGGTTACCGGCGGGGCGGGTAGCATCGGCAGCGAGCTGTGCCGCCAGCTGCTGGCACTCGACCCCGAACTGCTGGTCATCTACGACCAGTCCGAGTTTGGCGTATTCACGATGGAGCAGGAGTTCGCCCGACACGAGGGGGACCGCGTCCGGTATTACGTCGCCGACATTCTCGATGAACGAATGCTGGACCAGGTGATGTCGACCCATCAGCCGCAGATCGTCTTTCACGCCGCAGCCTACAAGCATGTCCCCCTGATGGAAGACAATCCTCAGGCGGCAATCACAAACAACATCCTGGGAACCAAGGCGATCGCGGATGCCGCCCACCGGCACCAGGTGCAGCGATTCGTACAGATCTCGACCGACAAGGCGGTGCGTCCCACCAGCGTGATGGGAGCCACCAAGCTGGTCGCTGAAAAATACATCCAGTCACTCTCCCGTCATGCCGGAACGCAGTTCATCACCGTCCGATTCGGAAACGTGCTCAATTCGATGGGCAGCGTGGTGCCCACCTTCCGAAAGCAGATCGAAGCGGGAGGCCCCATCACAGTGACGCACCCCGACATGCAACGATTTTTTATGACCATCCCCGAAGCCGTTCAGCTGGTGCTGCAGGCCGGAGCGATCGGTTCGACGGGAGACGTACTGATTCTCGATATGGGCGATCCGGTCAGGATTGTCGATCTGGCCCGTGACATGATCATGCTCTCGGGACTGCGTTTCCCGGATGACATCGACATCGAATTCACGGGCCTGCGTCCCGGCGAAAAGCTGTATGAAGAGCTATTCTACGAATCGGAAACCGGGGCGGAAAAGATCCACGAGAAAATCTTTCGGGGCACCAGCGAACAGGCTCCGACGGTGTTGCAGATCAATTCCCAGATCGTTCAATTGACCGAAGCGGCTCAAGGGAATCAGCAGTCGGCCTTACGGACACTCCAAAAAATCGTCATCGGCTACTCTGGCCAGGAATGGAAACCGGCCCGGTTGCGGGCTGCGGGCTGAGCCCGGCGGAAGACCGGCCTGCTGCGGGTCATCCGGCCATGGAGGCTCGCTTGCTGGCGATCAGCGCGATTAACGCCTTTTGCGGGTCGGCAAACTTTCTGAGTCCTTCGTCCATCAGCACCTCTTCCATACGGGCGAAGTCCACCTGCTGATCGATCTCCGACTGGGTCGCCAAAGCGGGCGGTTGGTCGACCCGGCGGGCATAGACCAGTCCAAGCTGTTCGACGGCGGCATTGGTCGCAGGCGGGTTGGTCTGAATATCAGAACCCGCCAAGGCCGACACATACTTGTCCGGGGGCAATGCCGGATCCTTGGTCCCGGTGCTGGCAAAGACGATCTCCTGCTTCCGGGGCAGGCGATGTTGTCCCCACCACTGGTGATTCTCCTGCCAGATCCGCTGTGCATTCACAATCCCCACCTGCCCCTGCGCTGCCGGAGATAATGCCTTCACGTGCGTCGCGGTGTAGACATCAATGCGGCTGACAAAGATCGAATACACTGATTTCAGACTTCGCGGATCGGACCGCCGCAAAGCCCCCCGCCACACAGCGTCGCGTGCCGCCTGATACTGCCGCAACGAAAAGATCAATGTCACGTTCAACGTAATCCCAGCCGCCGCCAGTTCCTCCAGACACGCCAGCCCCGCGGGTGTCGCCGGAACTTTGATCATCCGGTTCGCATGACCGGCTGCCCACTGCTTTCCCAGAGCCACATACTGTGCAGCGCGTTCCGAGAGGCTCAACGGACAGGTGGCGTCTTCCAGCAGCGGATCGAGTTCAAAACTCACATAACCGTCATCCCCGTGCGTCTGGGTATGCACGGGGGCGAAGACCGCCTCGGCTCGCGAGACCAGCTGGTCGGTCACCCGCCAGGCCACCTGCTCATCGGACAATCCCTGCTTCAGAAGGGACTGGATCTCAGCATCAAACCGGCCCGTCTTGATCAGATCCGCCACGATGATCGGATTGGAAGTGGCCCCCGTGGCTCCGCGCCGTCGATTCTCTTCCACCAGGACGGGATCGATACTGTCGAGCCACAGCCGGGTACCACACTCAATCAGGGATTTCAGACCGGTCGACATACCATTCTCCTGCCAGGAACACGATCTCCTGATCATGATCCGTCCACGGCCAATCAGCAAGGCCCCGCAGACCGAAGCGTTTATCGAACAAGCAGGACCACGTTCGTGCATTCACGAGAACGGCCGCCCCCTCACCCCAAAATACAAAAGCCCAGCGGCACACGCCGCTGGGCTCGAATCATCACATGACTCACACACTAGGGCACATTGACTGCATCGGTCCATGTATCGGTTCGGAACGGAGAGGCCGGCAGGCCAGCTCCGTTGAAGAAGTTGGGCTCCGCCAGCTGGTTCCATCCGAAACGCACAGCGACCGGTTCGGCGACCCCCTCGGCAGTGACCACGACCTTGTCCCCGTCGATTCGGGCGGTGGCTTTCACAAACTTCTTGTCGGCCCCGGCAACTGACCACCAGGTCAGTTCCTGTCCATCACGGGACTTGAGACCCGCCGCGTGTTCAAACGACACGATGGCCTTGTTCCCTTCCACGGCCAGCGACTGATACAGCGGTCCGGAGTAGACCAGATCCGACTTGCCATAGGTATTCGCCAACGCCCACAGTGACAGTCGCCGACCGACTTCCTGCTTGTTGGGTGGATGAATGTCATTCACGGTGGCAATGTCGGTCAGGACAGCCATTCCCGTGTTCTTGACCTGCAACGTGGCCGTCTGGGCTTCCCAGATTCCAGGCAGGTCCGTCGCCCGGGGCGGTCCGTAGTTGTACGGAGCCAGTTGCGCAAACAGGAAGGGGAAGTCACGATTCCCTTCCTGATTCCAGACCGTGCGCCACCCTTCGATCAGACCGCGTTTCATCTGGTAGTAGTGCATCCCCTGCCCGTTGTTGGATTCCCCCTGATACCAGAGGAATCCCTTGATGCCGAACGGCACGATCGGATGAATCATCCCGTTGTAGAGGCCCGTATGGTTGTAGTTGCTATTCAGCGGATGCCCCGGCACCGTCACCGGTGGAGGAAGTTCTGCACCAGGCTGGGCAGCCTTGATCACTGCATTGCGAGCCTTGATCGCCTGAGCGGCATTGGCCAACGACTCGGAATAACCATCGAGCATCCCGAGCATCTGATCACGTTCCCCAGCCAGTTCCGGAATGGCGGTGAAGCCTTGTGGCGGAATCCAGGGCTGAATCCGCGTGCCCCCCCAGGCCGTGGTGATCAGACCGACCGGCGTGTCGAGTTTCTGATGAATCTCACGACCAAAAAAGTACAACACTGCGGAAGACCCCGCGACCGTCTGGGGCGAGCATTCGACCCACCGGGCATTGACACTGTCGGATGGCGTTCCAGCGGAGATCAGCGGGATGATGAATAAGCGGATTTTCGGGAAGTTCGCATTCTTAACCTCTTCGCCCCCCTGAGTCGATTGAGCGACGTTCCATTGCATATTGGATTGACCGGACCCGGCCCAGACTTCCCCGACAAGGATGTTCGAGATCTTGATCTCGTTCTTCCCTTTCACGGTCATCTCGTGCGGACCACCAGCCGTCGTGATGGCGGGCAGAGTCACCTTCCACTTGCCAGCCCCATTCGCCTTCGTCGTCTGTGTCGACTCTCCCAGCGTAACAGTGACCTCTTCTCCGGCATCCGCCCAACCCCAAATCGGGAGCGGAATGTCCTTTTGCAGGACCATATTATTGCTGATGATTTCCGGCAGGCGAACGTTCGCCCGCCCGACCGCCGACGACAGCAGTACAGCTGTCACCGCCACAAGACACAACCGGACCAGCTTCATGAGAGTGCTTCCCTGAGAGGTACTTGAGAGCGAATGATGACCACGCATCGCTCCGAGTTGATATTACCGAGGAACCACGGGAATGTCAGTCATCCGCACGGGTTCACGCGGAGGGGGGGATTCTGATCGATAATGGTTGGTAACGACGATTCAACAGGGAAGCCAAACCCCAGCCAGTCGTATTTCGGCGATTCGCTTAGCCTCGGTCGCCGTTAATGTCCCGATCGTGCCTGGAGTGCCGCGTAAGCCTGATTGGCCGCGGGATGCAGCAGCGGGTCGATCAGCCTCGCCAGTTCGTCACCCGCCACATTCTTTCGCTGGTTAAACAGGATACACCAAGTCATCCCATCCCACCGCCGAACGAGCAGCGTCGACGTTCCATCGAGAGCCCCCAGATGCCAGGTATTTCGGCCCTCTCCAGACCCGGCCCGACGCACATTCCAGCCACAGGCATACCACATATCGGGATCTTGTCGTGGGTAACTGACGGGCTCGGCCCACAGTGACGCGATACTGGCCGCGTTGAGCAGGAAGGGCCGTTTCGATGTGGGATTCACGGAACCGGCTTCCAACGGAAGATCGCACCCCATGGCAAATCGCACCATGTCCGGTGCCGACGAAATCCAGCCACCATGCGAGTCCATCGTCTCCAGACACCAGGCCCCATAGGGGGGATTCACGGGCGTGCCGGGCGCAAAGACCGAATCCTCTCGCACGCGATCCCCAGTCATGGGCATGTAGTACCGGACTTCATCGACTTGAGGAGTCAACGTCCGACCGATGCGCGGCGACAAGGCACCCACGGGAGTCAGGATCTGCTCTCGCACCAGTTGTTGGTAGCTCTTTCCCTGAGCACCGGGCAGGGATTCCAGAACCCGCCCCAGCAAACAGTACCCAAAATTCGAATAGGCATACTGCTTCCCCGGATCAAAATCGAGCGGACGCCGAAGCATGGCCCGGATAATGGCGGACGGATCAGCGGGCGGTGGCGTTCCGGCTTCCGCGGCAAACTCCACGGAACGAAACATCGGATCGAAACTGGCCTTCCGATCCCATCCCCCGGTGTGCTGCAGCAGATGCCGTATCGTGACCTGCTTCCACCGGACATCGTGAGGCGTATCCAATTTGAGGAGTTCCCAGACGAGCCCCTCCAGAGACAACGCTCCACATTCCACCTGCTGCAGGATGGCGACGGCCGTCACAGGCTTGGACAGGCTGGCGATCCGAAACAGGGAATGCGGCTCAACAGGAATCTGTTGATCGATGTCAGCCCAGCCGATAGAGCGGGCATACTCGATAACCCCGGCCCGCCCGACAGCCAGCGCGGCCCCAGCTACGCCATGTTGAACGGTGAACGCCCGCAACAGGTCGTCAAAGGCCTCCCCACCTGGCACCGCGCTTCCGTGCAGTTCCACGCCACACCTCCTCCGGATGACTTCCGGCCATCAGATCATGAAGTCGGTCTTAATCCCCAGAATCCGGTCGACCAGATCCTGTGGCAGATCGATGGACACCGAAGTGGCGTCGTCCATGTCGGTCGGGTTGATCCCGCAATATTGCGCGGCGGCCCCGAGATGGCGCCACCGTCCGGCCCGTTTCGGTTCGTGCGGCAGAACCGGCGTCGTACAGCGATTGCAACCGATCGTGGTGTACCCCTGATCGTGCAACGGATTGATAATCACATTGTGCTGCTGAATATAGGCTTTCATCTGATCGTTGGTCAGATTGGCCAGAGGGTTCAAACGGACCGTATTCATCTCCGGATCCACCGCCAGAATCGGACAAACCCCACGTTTGCCGCCATCCGCGCGGCGCAGGCTACCGATCATGCAGTCGTACTTCCCCTTCTGCGTCAGCAGCGGCTCGACCTTGCGCATGTGGCAGCATTGCTCCTGTCCCTCGGTGGTCAAATATAGAATGCCAAACTGGTTCGTCTGCTGCTCCATCGATAACTCGGGCAACAAGGTATGCACGGCCAGCCCATACTCGGCGGCAATCCGATCGCGTGTGGTCAGCGTCTCCTGAAAGTTGACGCCCGTGTCCACAAACAACACGGGAATTCCCAGCTTCAGCTGCGCGACCATGTGGCACACGACACTGCCCGCCATCTGCATGGCGGAGATGACCGCTAACCGGCTGCCGAAAATATCCGCCGCCCACCGCAACAACTCTTCCGGCGTGCGGTCGTTGAGCGTGTGGTTCAGTTCCTGAAGACGAGCTTGAGACAGTCGCGCCATCGTGATGTAACTTCACGGAAAGGGAATCCCACAACGACCCGTCCAATAGGCCGCCAGTTGGGAATCATCGCGACAGGGCTGCTGTTTGGCAAACTCAATTTCCGCGGCCCGCCGAACGCGAGGCGGACTACGCCGGAAGGCCGCGAACCTCGCGCATCTTGGCAACGTAGGCCTGAGCCAGCTTCTGCATCGCGGCGAAGTCGCTCTGTGCCAGATGCTCCCTGGTCACCAGCGAACTTCCCAGCCCGACGGCGGCGGCCCCGGCTTTGACGAATTCCGACATCGTGTTGAGATTCACCCCGCCCGTCGGCAACAGTCGAATCTGGGGAAACGGTCCCGCCAGGGCCTTCAGATGCGCGGGCCCACCGAGTTCCGCCGGGAAAACCTTGACGATGTCAGATCCACATTCCCACGCGTGCAGAACCTCGGTGGGGGTATAGGCACCACTCATCACGACCTTGTCGTAGCGATTACAGATCTCGATCACTGCGGGGCGCACAGCGGGGGTCACGATGAATTCCGCTCCAGCCAGCATAGCGGCCCGGGCCGTTTCGGCATCCAGGACTGTCCCTGCTCCAAGCAGAATCTTCTTTCCCAGCCGCCGGCTCACCTCGGAAAGCACTTCCAGCGCCCGCGGAACGGTGAACGTAATCTCGATGACATCAATCCCCCCGGCATACAGCGCCTCAGCCACCTGCACCAGCTGATCGCCACTGGGAGCCCGTATAATGGCCACCAGCCCCAGATCCAGGACACGCTGCAAATCAGAATGACGGCTCATCGAGGGCCTTTGCGAAGGAGACGGTAGAGGAACAGGAATCGGAGTTCGACAGAAATCATAGTGCACCAAATGAAAAACGACCCGTGACCTTGCGGACACGAGCCGTTGATTTTCATCGCGGATCGCGAAGAATTACATCTTCGGGGGTTCCGGAGCGTTCTGCGGTGCGGCAGCAGCGGCCGGAGCGGCGCAGCTGGTGCAAGCTGGTGCACAGGCCTTGCAAGCCGGTGCAGCGCAGGTCGGAGCGGCACAGCTGGCTTCGCAGCAGGTCGGCTTCGGAGCCTTGCACTTCGGGGCCTTCTCGCAACGAACCGGCTTAACGCGAGGTGCCTTGCAGCACTTGTTAGCAGCCGAAGCGTCGCCAGCGACCAGAACCAGCGCCAACAGAGCGCCGAACGTGAACATCATCTTACGAACCATGAGAGACTCCTCTGCTCACTCTCGGAATGTCCTTGATCCACTGGGCGGCTCCGAGCTTGCCACAACATCCCAGTAGTGTTCGATGGTTGATCTGGCTGTGTTCACAGTCAGTTCCGGTCGAACCAACGCACTTAAGGTAGCGGTTGAGGCAAATCTGTCAAATGAGGCAGCTTTGCGGAATATGCATTTCCGAGGAACAGGAGAAACTTTTCCAGTCTGCCTGTTTTCCCATCAACACCGCTGGAAATATCAGCCGACTGTGAATATCGTTAGAAGAGCCTGGGAAGGCAGCGGGGGGACGTGAGTCCCCACAGTGAGGTGTCGAGGCCTTTCATCTTCCCGTGTGAATCAATGAACAGATCGCTCAAACCATTGATTGAGATGGGTGCGTATGAAGCTCATACTCACCGCTTCGTGGAGTCGAAAAAACGCCGCTACGACATGGGCGAAAACGGCTTTCTGGAGTATTTCTGTAAGCATTGGCCGACTTTTTCGAGATATCGCTGGATCGATCATCTGGAAGGCATCACCGAACACGGCTGCTTCAATCGACCACAGTCATTCGGGAAACTTCACCCGCAGGCTCATCGTCACTGTCCCCTCGCCTTGGACTTCGTCAAAAAGCTGTTTCTGGGCCAGGCGGCGGACGGGCTCCAATGGGAACTGCTCGATTTCGTCCAGCACCCGAAAGAGATTCAAGAGGCGGGCTTCGAGTACTACCACGATATTTTTCCGATTTTGTGTGATTTTGGTTTAAACGACTGGCGTCTGTCCTGGCAGCAGTATTACCGGATCGAGAACGGCCAGCTGGTGATTCTGGTGGATGTGGCCTAGGCCGTCACCGATCCGGATTGCTCCCAACCGTCCGGGTTCGTAGGATCGACCAGATCGCTCCCCACCCCACGGTGCCTTGTGAATCTCACCCCTCGCCGGTCGGTGATCTGGTTGTTTCTTACTGCTTGGGCTCTGCGCCTTCTGGCTGTGGGGGTTGTTCAGTTTTACCTGAATCAAACGGAACGGACCTGGGTCATTGCGGGTGACGCCGAAGGCTACTGGGAATTAGCCCAGCGGATCGTCGCCGGACAAAGTTACGAGATTTACACCCCGCCCCGCCAGGTCTTGCGGATGCCAGGCTTTCCGCTGTTGCTGGCCGGGTCCATCTCGCTCTTCGGTCCCAGCCTGCTGGCTGCCCGCCTGGTATTGGCCACGGTGGGGGCCATCGGATGCCTGGGGGTGTACTGGCTGGGGCTGCGACTGGTGAACCACCGTGTCGGACTGATCGCGGGGGGGCTCGCCGCCGGATCGCCGATTTTCATTGGATTCAGTGCCATCGAACTGACCGAAACGGCATTTGCCGTGGCCGCAGTGATGGGATTGATTCCCCTGGCAAGCCTGCTCCGCACCCCGCCGGAGAACAATACCCGGGGAATTCCGCACAGCCTGATGGCCGGACTGCTGGCAGGTGTCGGCTGCTATCTGCGGCCCAGCTGGCTGCTGTTTCCTCCGGCCCTGGTGGTCTGGCTGGGCGTCTCGTGGCGTAATCGACGTGGATTGGCGGTCGCCCTGATGGCCCCTCTGACGCTACTGGTCTGCTTGTTACCGTGGGGGCTGCGCAATCAGCAGAAGACCGGCCATTTCATCCTGACCACGTTATGGATGGGCCCCAGCCTGTATGACGGCTGGAATCCGGAGAACACAACCGGAGACAGCGATATGCGATTCTTCGATCGCGAGAATGTGATGGCCTCGCTCTCTGAATACGAGATGGACCAGCATTACCGACAACGAGCGTGGGCCTTTGCCGGTTCTCATCCCCGTGAAGTCGCCCAGCTTGCCTGGAAAAAGTCTCTGCGTTACTGGAATCCTTTTCCCAATGCCGATCAGTTCAGCCGGTTTCCACTACTGAATGCCGTGTCCGCCTTGTGGTTCGCCGTGGTTTTCATCCCGGCTCTTGTTGGGGCCTGGGTTCTTCGGAGGGACTGGGGGCTGCTCGCAATCGCGGCGGGACCGATCGTGTATTTCGCGGCACTGCACCTGATTTTCGTCAGCTCGGTTCGCTATCGACTGCCGGGGGAATACCCGCTGCTCGTGCTGACCGCCGTGGGGCTGGATACCCTGATCGTCCGGTTCCTTTCCAAGACTTTACCGGCGACGAAATGAACCGGACCACTACCGTTCGGACACTCACGTTCGTAGATTGTCAGCCATCATCCGAAGGCTTTGTGTGGAGCGGCCCATGCGTGCTCGAATGCTGACCCTGATACTGCTCATCGTCGTCGTGGTGAAAGACGCTGGCCTCGTGCTCGCAGAAGCTCCCTTTCGAATGGCCGTCTTTCAGGCAGATGTCACACCACCACGAGGACATCGCCTGCTGACGGGACACCGCAAACCGGCTGAGGCCGTGGACGAACCGCTCCAGACTCGAGGATTCGTCCTCCTGCCTGAGGGCCAGCAGCCTCTCGTGGTGGTCTCGGTCGACTGGGCCGAGATTCGTAACGCCGCATATGACCGGTGGCGATCCACTTTGGCCGAGGCTGCGGGAACGACTCGCGAACGGGTCCTGCTTTCCTGCATTCATCAGCACGATACGCCGTTGGGTGATCTTGCCGCACAGCAGCTGATCACCGAGGCGCAGATTGACGGGCAGATTATTGACCCGGATTTTCACGAGACCTGTGTCCAGAAAGCCGCCCGGTCTCTGCGGGACGCGCTGGCTCATGCGGTGCCGGTGACACATTGTGGCCAAGGGATGGGGCGAGTGACGGAACTGGCCTCGAATCGACGCTACCTGAAGCCCGATGGCACTGCGACCTATGGTCGTTATAGCGGAGGCGGTTCCCCGGAAAGCCGGGCAGCAGAGGAAGGGATCATCGATCCGGACATCCGGGCTCTGAGCTTCTGGAATGGCGATCAGGCCGTTGCCGTTCTGAATGTCTACGCCACGCACCCCATGAGTTATTACGGCACCGGTCGAGTCTCCATCGACTTTCCAGGAATCGCGAGAGAACGTCGCCAGGGCGATGATCCACTGGTCTTTCAGATCTATGCCTCGGGATGCAGTGGTAACGTGACCGTGGGCAAGTACAACAGCGGTGCCCATGAGTTGCGTCCAGTTTTCGCCGATCGCCTGTATCAGGGAATGAAAGAGGCTTACACAACCACCCGGCGAGCCCCCATCCAGCACGTCGAATTCCGTCACGTTCCGCTGGAATTGCCTCTCCGCACGGAAGGCCGCTTTGCTCGCTCCGCCCTCACGGCTGACCTGCGGAACACCCAGGATCCACGCCGGGCCGAACTGGCTGCGCTGGGGCTCAGCTGGGCCGATCGTGTCGAACGCGGACAGCCCATCGATGTTCCCGCCATCGATCTGGGCACCGCCGTGCTGGTTCTGCTTCCGGCGGAGATCTATGTCGAGTACCAACTCCTGGCTCAGCGGCTGCGCCCCGACCAGTTCGTGGTGGTCATGGGGTATGGCGAGTGTGGCCCCGGCTATATCCCGATCGAGCGAGCCTGGGACGAAGGAGACGAGAACCTGGGGGACTGGTGCTGGGTCACCCGCGGGTGTGAAACCCGGATCAGTGAAGCCCTGCACCGGGTTCTGCGGGCTCCGCAGCGAGTGGAAATGTCACAAATCATCAACCGGTAACACCAGACCTGATTCGGTGAATCGGCTAGCGATCCACGATGATGCCGATTGATAGCCAGCCGGTGCGTTATAGCGACGCCCGCAGCGCGACTAACAGTTTGTCCACGTCTCCCGCAGTATTGTACCCGTGAATGGCGACCCGCAGACGACCGGCGTGCGACATCAGATGGATATTCTGCTGTCGGAGAGCCTGGGCCACTTCTTCTGCACGCGGATGACGAAAGGCGATGATCCCCGCGACGTGTCGCAGATCGCGCGGTGTCAGCAATTCGACGGGGAGTTGGGCAATCTCCGACAATGCCTGCTGCACCAGCGGGCGCGTGGCTTCATCGATTGCCTGGACGCCGACTGATTGAATGTACTTGAGCCCCGCACGAATCGCGTAGATCGCCGGAAAATTCGGCATGCCGACTGCGAAGCTGGCTGCTCCGGGCTTGCTGATCGCCGTTTCAAAACGGTGCCCCCCGAAGGGATCGTGCAGGTTGAACCAGCCGCCCGCAGGTACCGTCCACTCACGGGCGCGGGCTGTGGGCACCCCGACCAGTCCGCCCCCGTGGCTGGACAGAATCCACTTATGCGTACTGCTGACAATCAAGTCGGCTCCCGCCAGATCCAGCGGAATGCGGCCCAAGGCCTGAGTCACATCGACCGACAAGAGGGCTTCTGAGCGTCTCGTGATGACATCGGCGACCTCGGGAACCGACAGACGAAACCCATTGAAGAAGCTGACCAATGACACGGCAACCAACCGCGTTCGAGCCGTGAGCAACGGTGCGAGGTCTTCCGGGTACAGCGCCCCCTCGCGAGAACGCCAGACCTGGACGGTCGCGGGACAACTCGGCTGTAACCAGGGCGTGGCCCCGGCGGGAAAATCCAGGTCGTTGATAATGACCTCATCCCCGTCCTGAAGAGACAGGGCCATCGCCGCTAAATTGTATGCTTCCGAGGAACAGGAGCAGATCCCCACCTCTTCGGCACTCAGACCATAGAATGAACCCACGAGGGCCTGGGTTTCACTCAATGCGGCAAAGTGCGGACCGCGTCCATCCATCCCCTGCTGCTTGTCGCGAAAGTATTCGAGCAACGCTTCCCGCACCACCAGCGGAGGGATCCCCTCCGCAGCGGAGTTGAAGTAGACCATCTGCTCCAGCGATGGGAATTGCGCCCGACGGGATTCCGCAGTGAGCATCCGTATGTTCCTGGTAAAACAGATTGTGGTTGGAGGCTCACAGCATCCGGAGCACCCGCAGTCAGTGAGGTCTCACGCCCGCCACTCGGCTCCGGCCGGGTAGCTGTACCGGGCGATCGATTCGGGCCACATCTCGATGCTGTAACCGGGCGCGGTCGGTGGCATGTAGTGACCGTTCCGCATTTGAATCGGGGCTTTGAAGTGCTCGTGCAGATGCCCCGCGTGTTCGGTCAGCCGATCCTCCATTGTTCCGCTCACGCTGACGTAATCGAACATCGACAGGTGCTGGACATACTCGCACAGGCCAACACCACCCGCATGCGGGCAGACTGGGATGCCGAACTTCGCCGCCATCAGGATCACAGCCAAAATCTCGTTCACCCCGCCGATGCGACAGCTGTCGATCTGGAGGATGCCGATCGCTTCGGCTTGCAGGAACTGCTTGAACATCACGCGGTTCGCACAATGTTCACCGGTCGCGACCTTGATCGGGGCGACGGCTTTAGCAATGGCGGCGTGACCCAGGACATCATCCGGGCTGGTCGGCTCTTCAATGAACCACGGTTTGAACGGGGCCAGGTGCTTCATCCACTCGATCGCCTGCGGCACGTCCCAGACCTGATTGGCGTCCACCATCATCCGGCGCTCCCAGCCGATCTCCTCGCGGATGATCCGGCAGCGGCGGATGTCGTCCTGCAGGTCGCGACCGACCTTGATCTTGAAGCAGCTCCACCCCTCGGCCATCCCTCGACGACAGAGGTCCCGCAGCTTGTCGTCCGAGTATCCGAGCCACCCCGCCGATGTGGTGTAGGCCGGGTAGCCATCTTTTTCGAGCTGAGCCATCCTCTCGGCCTTTGAGGGCTGCCACTTGCGGAGGATCGCGAGGGCCTCGTCCGGCGTCAGCGCATCAGTGATATACCGGAAGTCGATGCACCGCACGAGTTCCTCGGGCGTCATATCCGCCAGCAGTCGCCATAGCGGCTTGCCGGACACCTTGGCCCACAGGTCCCAGACGGCGTTGACGACCGCAGCTGTGGCGAGATGGATCACGCCCTTTTCCGGCCCGACCCAGCGCAGCTGGCTATCCCCGGTGATATGCCGCCAGAACTTCCCCATGTCAGCGGTGATCGCGTCGAGCGACTGGCCAACGATGAGAGGCCGCAGAGCTTCGATCGCGCGGCAACAAAGATCGTTACCCCGTCCGATGGTGAAGGTCATCCCATGCCCCTCGGGCCGCCCTCTCTCCCCAGAAGAGGGACCGGGAGTGAGGTGGTTCTCCCCACTCGTATGCAGCACGCAATAAGCTGCCGAATAGTCCGGGTCAGGGTTCATCGCATCCGACCCGTCGAGGTGCTTCGAGGTCGGGAACCGGATGTCGTGAACGGTCAGGTCAGAAATCGTCAGCGGCATGATGTCGTGCGAAGAGAACGGGGAGAACGGTTAACGCGGGGTTCGGGCAGATCCGCAGACTACTCCACCCGGCAATCACAAGCCACCGTCGCCACCTACCGCGCGAGGAACACCCGGCGGGCGGTGGTCAGCTGATCCGCAAAGAATTCACCATCGTCGCCCTGTTTCCGCAGTTCCGTCAGGGCCGCCTCGTACCGTCGCAGACCTTCCCCGGCCATGGTCCCCATCAATTGCAAAGCCAGTGCCAGATACCCTTCAGCCATCCAGACACAAGCCGGTTGTCCTGCCCGCTCAAACAAAGACTTAGCCGTTTCAAACTCATAATGGGCTGTCTGCTCCTGTCCCAGGGCCAGACGCAGGGCACCGATCAGCCAGCGGGCATTGGCCAGCAGGTCCGGGGCCCCCGACTCGGATTCGACGAGCCGCCGATGCACCCGGGCCAGATCGACCGCCGCCAGAATGTCAGCTGTGGTGGGCTCCACGGCCTCGTCTCCCCACCCTGGCCAAAGATTTGACGCGATGTTGAATGCATACTTTCGGGCAAAGATCAGGTGTTCGATCTGCAATGCCGGATCACTCGATGCCGCGGCAGCCGCTTGCCGGAGAGCGAACTCGACTCCCGCTCGACCAATCCACACCATTTCGGTCAGTTTGCGCTGGTTGAACAGCTCGCGACTGGCAAGGGAAAACCGGGCCTGGGCATCCCGAGGATCTCCTTGCAAGATGATTCCCACCGCGATGAATGAGTCTTTCGATTCCATCGCATCCAACGCCTCGGCCACCACGGGATCGAGCGAATGGTCGTGGTGCAGATCATGCGGATCGGACGGGGTAGCGGACATCGTCATCTCACTTTGATTCAGAAGGACATTGCGAATCCCTGCGCAAGTGGGCGTCGACAGCTTATCCTGTCGAATGGCCGCGAGCATCCCCAGGATGCTGACGTCCGCTCCGTGGGGGTGATTACCGCCCCCTGTGACCATGTCCACCGACGAACCCAGCGATGGTCGATCAACCACTTCCTGCAGTGTCCTTACTCGGTGAATTCGCGGTGACACTGCAAATCGCTCATGAAGTGAGTCACGAGGTCTTCGAGCAGATCACGCAGTGGGCAGCGGCCATCGATGCCGCACCGCCCGTCGGACTGCGAGAGATCGTGCCCGCGATGGTCTCGTTGACAGCCTATTTCGACCCCGAGAAAACCACGCTCACTCAAATTGCCAGCGCCGTCTTAAGACTGCTTCCCACGGAAAATCGTGTCACAGCCACGCGGAACCCGGTGATTGAGATTCCCGTCTGCTATGGCGGAACGCATGGGATCGACTTGAACGATGTCTCCCGGCATTGCGGGCTGTCTCCTGCCGAGGTGATCCACATTCATTCATCCGGAGAATACCGGGTCCACATGGTGGGATTCATGCCAGGGTTTCCGTACCTGGGGGGAATGTCCGAACGGATAGCTACTCCCCGACGCGAAACCCCTCGAACCTCGATTCCGCCGGGTTCCGTCGGAATCGGGGGACGCCAAACCGGGATCTATCCGCTGGAATCTCCGGGCGGATGGCAGCTGATCGGGCGCACTCCGTGGATGTTGTTCGAACCCCAGCGTGTGCCTCCGACCTTGCTGGTCGCGGGTGATCGGGTCTGTTTTCGCCCCATCGCGGTTGAGGAGTTCGAACGTTTGGCACGGGAGGTCACATGTCCTTCCGTGTGATTCGCGCGGGGCAATTGACGACGGTTCAGGATCTGGGCAGACAGGGAGCCCAGCGCTGGGGAGTCAGTGTCAGCGGGGCGATCGATCCCGTGGCCTTGCGGCTCGCCAACTGGCTCGTGGGGAATTCGGAATCTGCCGCGGCCCTGGAGATCACCTGGGTGGGCCCGGATCTGTTGTTTGAATCGGACGCCCTGGTCGCGTATTGCGGAGCCGAATGCGTGGCCCATGTCGCTGGCCAGCCCGTGCCGCGCGGCTGCCCCCTTTGGATTCGGGCTGGAGAGAGGCTTTCCATGGGGAGTGTTCACCGGGGCGCACGAACGGTGCTGGCAATCGCCGGCGGGATCGATGTGCCGCCGGTCCTGGGAAGCCGTAGCACACATGTGCGTTCAAGATTGGGAGGCTTTCACGGACGCCGCTTAATGGGGGGCGATCACCTGACCGTGGGGGAGCTCTCGGAGGACTCCACTCGGTATATGACCCTCCTGCAATCCCGTGTGGGGACATCTTCGTTCCTGCGAGCAAACTGGTCCCTCCACGAACCCGAGGGGCCGCCCGTCCCTCTTCGAGTTCTGCGGGTGATTCGCGGAGCCCACTGGGATCAACTGAGCCCCCGAGCACAGCAGACATTTCGAGAAAGCTCGTTGACCGTCTCCAGTCAATCTGACCGAACGGGAATTCGCCTGGAAGGAATCAAGTTGACTCTCGTGGAAGACTCGGACCGGTTCTCCGAAGCGGTCGTCTGCGGCACGATCCAGCTGCCTCCCGGCGGGCAGCCGATCCTGCTGCTGGCGGATTGTGCCCCGACCGGAGGCTATGCCCGGATTGCTCATCTCATTGCTGCGGATCAGCCGCTGGTCGCCCAGCTGCGCCCCGGTGAAACCGTTCAGTTCGAAGTGGTCACGATGGACGTGGCCCGAGAACAGCTTCGACAACAAGCGGCGGAACTGCATCGACTGCGTCTGATGATCCGACTCAAGCAGGAGACCTCGTAACGATGTCCGCGGAACACCCGGTGAGGGCCACCATCGACCTCAACTGTGATCTGGGAGAGGGGCAAACCGCCGAGGCCCTGGCTGCGGAGGCCGCCATGATCCGACTGATCAGTTCGGCCAACATTGCCTGTGGTCAGCATGCGGGTGACCTGGCCACGATGCGGAACACTGTCCAGCTTTGCCGGGAACATCAGGTAGCCATCGGTGCCCATCCTGGATTTGCGGATCGCGAAGGGATGGGCCGCCGCGAAATCACCCTGCCCTCCGCGACCGTACGGAAACTGGTCCTCGGCCAGCTACAGACTCTCGAAACAATCGTCGAGTCGGCGGGTGGGCGGATGACACATGTGAAGCCTCACGGGGCCCTCTACAACATGGCCGCGCGGGACCGTACTTTGGCCGATCTGATCGCTCAAACCATCGCGGCGTTTGACCCCACACTGCTCCTGTATGGACTGGCAGGAAGTCATTTGATGACGGCGGGGACTGCGGCAGGATTAGTCACGGTCAGCGAAGTCTTTGCCGACCGGACGTACCAGGCCAACGGAACGTTGACTCCCCGGTCTCAACCGGAAGGTGTGATTCTCCAACCGCAACGGGCGGCCCAGCAGGTGCTCGATATGGTTCAACAGGGAATGGTCCAGACGATGCAGGGAACGACTCTCGCCGTGTGCGCCGAAACGGTCTGCATTCACGGAGACTCTCCCGACGCCGTCACTCTGGCACGGATGGTTCGCCAGGCGCTGGAGGCGTCCGGAATCCAGATACTCCCTCGGGAGCGGCCATGAGGTCCGCCACGAACGCCCCCTCCCCGTACACAACCCCCGTTCGAACGCTCAGGCGCGAGCGCAAATGACGGAAGTTGTTGAGAGGCAAACCTTTTTGCGTTTCGCGTGGGGCGCGATCGCGGGTTCACAGTCACGCGGGGTGGCCCCGGTTGCCGCATTGAGCTACCGGGGCGGCGGAGCCGAAAGAGGTCGTTCCAGACGGAATCTACCTTGGAATCCCTCTTGTGCCAAGGCACACCGGTAGGCTGCAAAGCCAGCCAACCGGTGCCACCCAGCCATGAAGTGATCCTTTTGTGGCAGGTGCGGGAAATGTGTCCAACATCCATCGTGCTTGACCACGTGACCAAAGTCACGAACGTTTCCCGGCTCGACC
>QWPB01000027.1 GCA_003671275.1 Planctomycetota bacterium
AATGTCCCGTCTCCGGCATTCAGATAAACGTGATCCGGCGCCGCAGCATATTGACCAGGGCCACAGTATCCGGGTCGCTTTTCGTACTCACAGATCTTCCGATCCTCCAGGGTCATTTTCAGGTAGTTCACGACATAGAGGTCCAGCCATCCATCGCGATTCAGATCCAGCCACAAAACGCTGCTGGTCCAGGCAGGATCTGCGACAGGGGCTAAGGTGGTGACGAGTGAAAACGTTCCATCTCCTTCATTCACATACAGCGAATTCGGTCCAACGTTTCCCACGTAGAGATCTGGAAAGCCATCCGCGTTAAAGTCCCCTGCAGCGCTCCCTTGACCGTACCCTGTGTCTCCTGCGCCCAGTGACTCGTCGACCAGGGCAAAGGATGCCCCCACCTGCCCCCGGTAGAGCCAGTTTCCGCGAATGCGGGGGCCGGCGGAGGGCTCAAGACGTGCTCCATTGGTCAGGTAAAGATCCAGCTGACCATCGACATCAAAGTCGATCCATGTGGCTCCACCGCCCATGATTTCGGGGAGGAAATAACGCCCGGGAATGGTGTCCGTGTAGAAGGGGGCGTGGATCCCCATCTCGGCTGCCACGTCCTGAAAATCCGGAAGGATCGCAATTTCTGATGAAGTGACTTCGGGGGGCGGTTGAGGAGATTCAACCACAGAACTCGCCCGATGAGTCGGTTCTGCCTCGGGGCGGCATCCCACTCCACACAGAAGCACGATCCATAGGGGGATGCATCTCTCGAAGCAACCTGTGCTGATAGCGATCATGCAGGCACCAATGAAAAAACCCTGCTCGAATGACTTCGAGCAGGGATCTCACACGTTCAGGCATCCCCCAATTAGAACTCACCAACGGTTTCATTACCGTTACGAGTTCCGATTGAAGCGTAGGTGTTGTAGTCGATGTTTTCACTGAGGAAACGAACTGCCCCGTCTCCCATCAAACCGTGAACCCCCCCGGTGTGATAGCTGGACGACGACATGGTCGTGCTACCACGCCAGTCTCCCTGATTCGTGGCAAAGCATGGCTTCTCATTGGGGTTCATGTTGTGCGAGTATGCGGAACCGAACCCAATGAAGGAGGAAGCCCAGGAGGATCCACGGCCATTGTGGCGTCCACAGTCACCGACATGGCCCACGTTGTTCAAGCAGTGTTGACGAACGAGGCGGTGCGGATTGGCTCCGCCCGGTTCAGCCCACGTGTGCATCTGCATGGACTTGCGTCCCGTACTGGATGGATCGCACGGTACCGATCCAAACTCGGAATACGCCACCGTATTCGATGTCCCATCCGACACATGGGCCATGCGCACCACAGAATCCGATTCACCAGGCCAGTTGGTGTAGCATGCGAATCCATTGTGCCGTGCGTTTGTTCCGCTGATGACGTTGATATCATCCTTGGAGTAGTTGATCACCCCTACGTTGATTGCGTACGAGAACTCGCCGTTCGATCCGTTTCCGTTCGTGAACGCATTCGAAGGGCAGTTGAACACGGGAAGCCGAGAACTCTGCGGAAGATTGCTTCCCGTATTCCATGGGTTCCAGGGGAAGTCATTCCAGTTGGTCTGATTGTAGAGCGGTGACTGATCCAGGTACGGCAGCATGTAGACCTTGTCTGAGAACGCCTGACGACGATCCCAGTCAGTTCCCGGATCAATCCGTCCCCAACTCATACTGATCGGAAAACAGTTGAATGTATCGTGGTAGTTGTGCAGTGCCAGCCCGATTTGCTTCAGGTTGTTTTTGCACTGAGAACGACGAGCCGCCTCACGTGCCTGTTGGACTGCTGGCAACAGCAGCGCAATCAACACAGCAATGATGGCAATCACCACCAACAATTCGATCAGCGTAAATGCCGATCGAACAGCTCTAAGCAACATGATGACTCTCCTGGAAGATGAACGAGAACACGAAGACCAGAGAACGGTATGTGGTCTAATGGTTCGTAGACAAACCCATCGGAAGTTCACGATATCTTTGGGATTTTACATTGTCAATGAGATTTATTCCCAATGTTGCGATCCGGAGGGATGTACTGACTTCCAGCGAGGACACGATCGGCTGCCACTGCCGGTCGGGGCTTGAGTTGTGGTACCATCGACCGCGTCATTCTTGCTCCGCCCTGGTCGCCCCCATGATTGCTTGTCAGATTTCTCGGTCAATCTTCTTGGTTTGCGGCGTATTGCTGGCCGGTGGGTGTGAAGACAACCCCTCGTCGCGGGACGCGACCGTTACCACCGCAGTCCAAGGCTCCAGCGTTCCGTCTCCGCGTGTTGCGCAATTCTGTGGGCATTGTCACGCGTTTCCCCAGCCCCACACCTTCGCTCGTTCCGAATGGCGGGCTGAAGTGGCGCAGGGCTTTCGTTTCTACGAGGTCGCCGAAAACCTCAAACTCGATGTCCCGACGGAAGACGAAGTTGTCGCCTTCTACGAGTCTGCGGCCCCGGAGAATATTCCCGAACCGTTGCCACAGGATGTCGAAGAATCCAGCATTTTCCGTTCGAAAGTCAGGGCGGATGATTCCGTCGCCATGTCGATTTCAGGGGTGTTTCCGGGAGCGCATGCGGGCGAACTCTGGGCTTGTGACATGCGAACTGCAACGATCTATCGGTCTGAGGAAACCGGTCGTTTTTCGGAGGCTGTCCGCCCGGTCGAGTGTGCCAACCCGTGTCGATTGAACTGGGCCGATCTGGACCGTGATGGCCAATCCGAACTTTTGGTGAGCGACCTGGGAAGTTTCTTCCCGCAAGACCATCTGAATGGAGCCGTCTGGAAGTTGGACCCGTTGGCCGACTGGAAATGTACGCCGGTCATTCAGGGGATTTCCCGTGTTGCCGATGTGCAACCCGGCGACCTCGACCGTGATGGCGACCTCGATCTGGTGGTTGCGGAGTTCGGCTGGCGGCGCACAGGTCGGCTGTTGGTTCTCTGGAATCCCGGTCATTCAGACTTCACGACCTGGAAGCAGGAGGTCATTGATCCCCGACATGGGGCCATCGATGTCCCACTGATCGATCTGGATGGCGATGGTCACCTTGACATTGTGGCTCTGCTCAGCCAAGAGTTCGAAATGGTGGTCGCTTACCTCAATCGTGGCGAGGGGCAGTTCGAGCAGAAAGTCATCTTCGCGGCGAATGAGCCTTCGTTTGGATCCAGTGGCATTGAGATTGTCGATTTTGACCAGGATGGTGATTCCGATGTAATTCTCTCCAACGGTGACAGTTTTGATAGCAGCTATGTCAAACCATTTCACGGCGTTCGGTGGCTGGAGAATGTCGGTCGATATCCGTTTGTGGCACACGATGTTGTGCGCATGGCCGGTGTCCATCGGACCGTCGCGGGTGACATTGATTTGGACGGAGATCTGGATCTGGCGTCGGTCAGCCTGCTGCCCCCGTCCGTCATGCAAAAGTGGAAGGGGCTGCCCTCAATCATCTGGATGGAGAATCAGGGGAACGACCAGTTCCTGTCCCATGTGATGGAGGTCGATGCCGCACATCACGCATCGTGTGAATTGAATGATGTGGATCAGGACGGAGACCTGGATATTGTGGCCACCAACTTTCGCTGGCAGGAAGAGACGGGCCCTCCAGTGACATGGTTCATCAACCAGAAGAGGTTGCCGCCCCCCCAATAGTCGGATGAACCTGAAAAACGCGGGACAGGCTGATGAGGATGTTCATTCCTTGCATCCCCTCTCGATCAGGGAGACACTGCCTCCTGCGGACTCTCCTTCCCTCTTTACGATCCACCATGTCACGTGACCTTGCCCAACGTCTGTTTCACGAACTCGAGCAGCTGGTCCTGATCGACCCGCACTCCCACATCAACCCTCATGCGGCGGCCTCCCGGACGCTGGCTGATATTCTTGGTTACCATTACTACACCGAACTGGCCCACTCGGCGGGGCTGCCGAAAGACCGGATCGAAGAGCCCGGTATTTCGCCGAAAGAAAAGGTCGGGCGGTTGATTGAGAAGTTGACCGAGATCGACAATACCGTCCAGCTGAGCTGGTTTCTTGATCTGGCCAAGTCGTTCTTCGGGTTTGAGCACGACGAGTTGACATTGCAGAACTGGGAGCGGCTGTACGACGGTGCCGAGAAGAAAATGGCCCAGCCCGACTGGGAGGACCAGGTGCTGAAGATCAGCAAACTCGAAGCGGTGTTCCTGACCAACGACTTTGACGATCCGCTGACCGGGTTCGATACGAAGCGGTACATTCCCTGCCTGCGGACGGACGATCTGGTTTTTCATTTTGACAAGGCACCGACCCGCGAACGGTTTGCCAAGGCGACCGGGGTCACGCCGACCAATGCCGCTTCGATTCGGAATGGAATCGGTAAGCTGTTCACGCACTTCCAGTCGAAAGGCGTCAGGGCCTGTGCCATCTCGTTGCCGCCGGACTTCAGCCCGGCTCCAGTCCCCGCGGGCCCTGCCCTGGATGCCGCGCTGGCCAAGGTGCTTGGAGGGCAGGACTGTGCTGACTCGCGGCGGTTGGTCTCGCAGTTCGTCTTTTGGACTCTGGCTGAGTTTTGCGTTGAGTTCAAGCTCCCATTCGATTTGATGATTGGCGTGAATCGCAAAGTCTACCCCAGCGGCGTTCACCAGGGCCAGGATCTGTTCGATAAGCGGGTCTCGTTGATCCAGTACAAGGATCTGTTCAATGCCTTCCCGACCGTGAAGTTTCCAATCTCGGTCCTGGGCCAGACCAGCAACCAGGAACTGGTCAGCTACGCCTGGATCTTCCCCAACGTCATTACCCATGGAAGCTGGTGGTACTCGAATATCCCGAGCTACATCGAGTTAGACACCAAATCACGACTGGAAGCTGTGCCGCGCACGAAGCAGATCGGCTATTACAGCGACATGTACAAGCTGGAGTTTGGCCTTCCCAAATTTCGAATGTACCGCCGCATTCTGGCGAAGGTGCTGGCCGAGGACTTTGTCATTGGGCGGGGCTGGCTGGAGACACGGGCTCTCGAACTTGGAAAAACGGTCCTGCGGGGCAACGTCGAGCAGATCTTCGGCGTGTAGTGATCGCCGTGAGCCATCGGGTGTCTCGCCATGGGTGTCCCATGGGTGCTGGCGGGAAGTCTTGCCTCACCGAGCGGGCCGGTCTCAAAGTACGGCCCGTCGCTTACTTGCCCGGCTCCGTGTTTGCTCGATCACAGTTTGCTCGATCACAGTTTGCTCGATCACAGTTTGCTCGATCACAGTTTGCTCGATCACATTCGAATCGTCCGGGTTCCGACCGCTGATGATTCTCCAGCCGCTTGTCCCGTCAACATGATCTGATCAGGCTGGTCGGGACCGAGCTTGATCGTATAGAGACCAGCCGCGTAAACGCAGGGTTGAAATGGGGTTTCCCGAGGACGGACCGTGTAAAGAATCTCACCGGTTGATTCGGCGATGATCTGAACCACCGGAGGTCTTGCCCCCGCGAAATGGAGTTCCGGTAGCCAGTGCGTCGCCTGGCGTCCGTCGTTCGCTGATTGCGTCACCGTGATCGGCCAACCGGGGAACTGAGATTGGTCGCCTTGTGAGCTGTCGCTGAACCGTGGCCAGCACTCGAATTTGATTTCCCGTGTCGAGCGGTTGAACCGCACCAGGCCATACCCATCGGCCCGCTGCTTCTCGTCCTGAATCTTCGGTGGATTGGCATAGGCCAGCATTGAGATGCGGTTGCCCAGCCCATCTCGGAAGTCGCCGGTCCAGGGGAGCGGGCTGTCCTTCACCGGGTGAGGTCCGGGCTGTTCGTCGAGCGGGTGCCACCAGCGGCCATAGATCGTGTTGACGAGGGCGGGGCTGGTGAACCCGTAGGGGCCATCGCCAAACTCATCGATCCCGTGTTTCACCACGACGGCCAGGTGCTGGTCACCGCACAGGTGTACGGCCCGAGCCCGGCGGATCTCGACCAGTGCCTGGTTCCGTCCGGACTGTGGCCAGCCATTGCAGTCCAGGTCGGCCAGCAAGCGATCGTTCTCACCACCATGCATGTGGACCGCTCCGCAGAATGCGGTTTGCGACAGCACAGCTTTCATTTCAACGCCGGTCCAGTCCTGGCCCCAGTCGTGCAGGAACGTGATCTGTCGCTCGCCCAGCAACTGCAAACCAGGCAGGTCAATCGACTGGGGATCGTAGCTCGGGTCGTTGATGTGGTCGGGACGGGGCCCCAGCTGCGGGATTTTCCCCAGCGGGCCCGATTTGAACTTGCGATCTTCGAGGATGGCGAAGTCGATGCCGCCGACTCGCATGCGGGTGAAGTAGACCGTGATTCCGCGTTCGACCGGTGTGGGGTCCACCGGGTCGGGCAGGTGCCAGGTCTGTTGCCGCTGCACCATGTTGACGTACTCGGCGGGGTAGAAATACCCGCCGTCCGCGTTCCCTTTGCGATCTGTGGACCGCTTGCCGTTCTCCCCCCACAGGTTCGGATGCCCGACATCGTGGTCATCCGGAATCGTGATTGTGGGGCGGTCTTTGAGCACCTCGCGAAACTGCAGCCCGAACTCGATCCACCCCGCCGTGTGCTCAGTATGGCGGTAGGTCTGATCGCCCGCGAAGAACAGCAGGTCGGGGTCTTGTCGCTTGAGGTTCTCGATGATCTCGGGACGCAGACCAGTCGTGCGACTGGAGTTGCATGACATGTTGGCGATGACGATCTCATCCTTGTCGAGTGGATCGCGGCGGATCAGCCCCTCGAAAAGAGCGGTCTCGCCGTGCCGCACGCGATAGGGCATAGACTGTGTGGAATCCCATTCGCTGACCCGGAAGTGAGCACTCCACCCCGGCAGGGAGACCGCGACGCGGGACACTTCTTCCCACTCTCCATTGCGTTCCAGTTCCAGTCGGACCATGCGGTCCTCGTCTGGCCTCAGCGGGTAGAGTTGAGCGGTGATCTTCAGCACCCCGCGTTCCTGTGTGTAAAGGGCAAACGCCACAACCTCATGGCGTGGGACATCCATCGGCGGCGGCGGGTTTGGTCCCTTCGGCTGAGGACGCTTCCACCAGTCACCGGTGGCGAGTGAATCGAGGTTTGGGAATTCCGGGCCAAAGTCCGGCACCCCCGCTGCGGGTACGGCCTGGACTTGTGCGGAGACCGGTGGAGTCGGAGATCCACCGAGCAGCAACGAAGTAAATTTCAACCACCAGCGACGCGTGAGGCTCATCCAATCGACTCCGAATTCCATTCAGCGGTCCACGAATTGTCAGACGGTAACGATAATTGTCATCGCAACCAATCGCGACCATCGTTTTGTGGAGGGATCTGTCACCCCACGTCAGTGAGACACCGTGTCCGTAAGGAGGCTGTTCGCGAGAGGGAGAGCGGCATGATTCTGGATTCACGGACATCGGTCACAGGTCCAGGCGACGTTGGCCCAGAATCCCCTAGTGATTGGCTCTGGGGCCACGTCGCCTGTACATTATGTATGCATCTCCCGTCGTCCCCGGATTCCCACATGGCCAAAATCGCCGCCAAAGCTGCCACCAAATCACGCCATTATTGGCTTTTCAAGTCAGAACCGGAGGCCTACTCGATCGACGATCTGGCTCGCGACGGTACGACGTTTTGGGATGGTGTGCGCAATTATCAGGCTCGGAATATTCTGCGAGATGAGATTCGCGTGGGGGATCGCGTACTGTTTTACCACAGCAACGCCGAGCCGATGGCGATTGTTGGAACGATGGAAGTCTGCAAAACTGGTTACGGCGATCACACCGCTCGCGATAAGAAAAGCGATCACTACGACGCCAAGTGCACCGTTGAAAATCCGATCTGGTTTATGGTTGACGTCAAATTCCGCAAAAAATTTGCCACGGTAGTCACCCGCGAGATGCTGGCTGGTGATCTCGAAACCAAGGGAATGGTGGTCATGGCCAAGGGATCGCGGTTGTCGATCCAACCGGTGACTACGGAAGAGTGGCGAGCTGTACATCTGCTGGCTGGGGAAAAACCCGACTGACAGCGGGTTCCGTTCCAATTGGGAAACGCGGCCAATTGGGAAACGCAGTCCTTGAGTCTCTCGCCCCAAGACCGGACAATGCGGCGATCATGAGTGATCGCCCGTTTGCCCATCTGCACTGCCATACCCATTACTCGCTGCTCGACGGAGCCAGCAAGATTCCGGACTTGATCAAGAAGGTCAAGGAACTGGGGATGAACTCGTGCGCGATCACGGATCACGGGAATCTGTATGGGGCGCTGGAGTTCTATACCAAGGCCAAGGACGCCGGGGTCAACCCGATTCTGGGGTACGAGGCGTACATCGCTCCGGGGGCGCGGACTGATCGGACCGCAGCCCGGATGAAGGATGCTTCGTTTCATCTGACCTTGCTGGCGATGAATCGACAGGGGTTTCAAAACCTGGTGAAGCTTTCGTCGAAGGCGTTCCTGGAAGGATACTACTACCGACCGCGGATCGATAAGGAGATCCTCGCCCAGCACCACGAGGGGATTATTTGTTTGTCGGGGTGTGCTTCGAGCGAACTCTCGCGACTGCTCTTGGCGGAGGAAAAAGAGAAAGCCGAGAGCTTGGTCCACTGGTTTTCGAATCTGTTTGGCGACCGGTTCTATCTCGAAATCCAGGACGGCGGGGTCGAGATTCAGCAGTCGTGTGCCGAGGCCACGATCGATCTCGCCAACCGGATGGGATTCCCGCTCGTGGCGACCAACGATGCGCATTATCTCTGCCAGACCGATTCGGCGATGCATGATGTGCTGCTGTGCGTGAACACGAAGTCGCAGCGCAGCGATGAGAAACGGATGAAGATTGACACCGATCAACTCTTCATTCGGTCGCCGGAGCAGATGTACGCTGCCTTTCCGAAGCAGGCGGAAGCGGTGGCCCGGTCGCAGGAGATTGCGAATCGGGTCGACATCAATCTGGATCTGAAGACACGGCACTTTCCGGTCTTCGCCCCGCCGCCAGGGAAGACTGATATTCAGCACCTCAAAGAGGTGGCTCTGGAAGGACTGAAGTGGCGGTACGGCGCTGAGCCGGAGCAGAAGTACCATGACCGGCTGAACTTCGAGTTGGGTGTGATCGAGAAGATGGGATTCGCCAGTTACTTCTTGATCGTGTGGGATTTTGCTCGGTTTGCCCGCGACAAGGGAATCCCGTGTTCCGCGAGAGGGTCGGCCTGCGGAGCCATCGTGGCCTTCGTCCTCGGCCTCTCCGATGTTTGCCCGATCAAGTACGACTTGTTGTTCGAACGATTCCTCGACCCGAACCGGACCGAAGCGCCCGATATCGATATCGACTTCTGCCAGGAACGCCGCGAACTGGTGATCCAGTACGTGAAGGAGAAGTACGGGTACGCCAACGTGGCCCAGATCGGGACGTTCGGCACCTTGAAGGCAAAGGCGGCGATCCGCGATGTGTGCCGGGCGCTGGGGGTGGACCTGAAGCGAGCGGATCAGATTGCCAAGATGGTCCCCGAAGAGCTGAACATCAAGCTCAAGGACGCTATCGAGAAGAGCCCGGAGCTCAAGGCCGAGTACGAGCGGGATGAGCAGATCAAGGAGGTTCTCGACTTCTCGATGGCCCTCGAAGGGCTCGCCAAAAGCGCGGGCACGCATGCCGCAGGAGTCGTGATCGCGGACCGCCCACTGGACGAGTATGTCCCGCTGCAGAAGATCACCGGCAAGGATGACATCCTGACGCAGTGGACCGAGGTCGAGAAGGCCGGTCTGCTCAAGATGGACTTCCTCGGGCTGCGGAACCTGACCATCCTCGACCGCGCGGTGAAGAACGTGAAGCGACATCGCGGTGTCGATATCGTGCCGAAAGACTTGCCGCTCGATGACAAGCCGACGTTCGCTCTGCTCCAACGCGGCGAATCGAAAGGGATCTTCCAGCTCGAGTCCGGCGGGATGCGGGATCTGCTGACGAAGATGAAGCCCGACAAGTTCGAGGACATCATCGCCACGTCGGCCCTCTATCGACCGGGGCCGCTGGAAGGGGGCATGGTCACGACCTATGTCGAGTGCAAAAACGGTCGCCAAGCGGTCGCCAAGATTCATCCTATCGTGGACCCGGTGCTGGCGGAGACCTACGGCGTAATGGTCTACCAGGAACAGGTGATGCGGATTCTGAACCGCCTGGGCGGGATCGAACTGGCGAGTTCGTATAAGTGCATTAAGGCGATCTCGAAGAAGAAACTCGATGATATCGCCAAGTACAAGGGCGAGTTCATCGAAGGAGCCAAGAGCAACGGCATGTCCGAGGAGCAGGCGACGGAGCTGTTTGGCCTGATCGATAAGTTCGCGGGCTACGGGTTTAACAAAAGTCACTCGACCGCCTACGGAGCGATCGCCTATCAGACGGCGTACCTGAAAGCGCACTACCCTGGCGAGTTCATGGCCGCCCTGCTCTCCTGCGAGATGGAGAGCAGCGAGCGGATCGCCGAGCATGCCGATGATGCCCGGCGGATGGGACTCGATCTGCTGCCGCCGAATGTGAATATCAGTGATGTGGAATTTACGGTGGTGGAGGAAGTGGTCGATGAGAAAGTTACCAAGGGCCAAGGGGCCAGTACCAAGGGGAAGAAGAAGCCGACGGGCCAGAGTCTAGAGCCAAGAGCCAGAGGGAATGAAGCGGGCACCAATGACCAAGGACTAATGACCAAGGACTCATCCCAGCCCAATGTTGGGCTGACGCTATCCCACTCACCTGATACTTCTTCCCCTCAACGCCTCTTTCGCAAAATCGCTTTCGGCATGGGAGCCATTCGCGGTGTGGGCGATGCTCCAGTGCGAGCCATTATGGAGGAGCGACAGAAGAATGGCCCCTTCAAAGATATCTTCGATCTGACTGAGCGGATTGACCCGAAGGTGCTGCAAAAAGGGTCGCTCGAAATGCTCATCAAAGCCGGGGCGCTCGACACCTTTGGCCCCAACCGGGCTCAGCATCTCGCCGCCGTTGATCGCGCGGCCCAGGCCGCGGCCAATAAATTCCGCGACAAGGCCAAGGGCCAGCGCAGCTTGTTCGGTGGGCCTCCGAAGGCGGGGGCCGAGCCCCTCGCCGATCTCGATGTGACGCTGCCGCCCCTCGAAGATATGCCGCACAGCCAAAAACTGGCGCTGGAGAAGGAAGTTCTGGGTTTCTATCTGACGTCACATCCGTTGACTGAGTTTGGCGCCCAACTCGGGGCGTACACCCAGCACCAGATCAAAGACTTGCGAGATATGGAAGACGGCAAGGAAGTTTTCCTGGGCGGCATGATTGGAGCCATCAAACCCGCAGCCACCAAGAAACCCAGCCGCAACGGCAACAGCAAATACGTGAACTTCGATCTGGAAGATTCGACCGGCGTTGTCCGCTGCATCATGTGGCCGGACGACTTTGCCAATCATGGTGAGAAAGTCAAGAAGGAGGCGATCGTCCTGATTCGCGGACGCATTGATGCCAAAAGCCGCGAGCCCAATATCATCATTAACAAACTGATGACGCTGGAGCAGGCCGAAAAAGAGTTCACGAAGCGGCTGCTGGTGAAATTCAAACGCGGTTATCACACCGGGGACGAGATGAAGCGCGTTCGCGATGCTCTCTTTCGCTACCCGGGTAAGACGCCCGTTGTGCTGGTGCTGGAAACGTGGGAGGAGACCGCGAACAGCAACGGCAATGGACCTGATCGCAACGGAGATCCCCACGATCACGCTCACGGGGCGGGGACCGCGACGCGGACGCCACTGAAATGTCTACTGACGATGGGAACGACCGTGGCTGCGGGAGCGGATCTCAAGCGAGAGCTGTCGATGTTGCTAGGGAGCGACGGTTTCCGCTTTGAAGCCGGATCAGCGACCTCAGCGGGTGGCCCTCCACCGGACAACTACTAACGGTGAGCGTTACGGTAGTCGATGAGGGGAGGACTGCCGCTGGCGTTCAGCGGGCCATGCGTTGTTCGATTGACCATTGCAGACGTTGCACGCGATCCAGCAACACGTCCGGAGGGCGATTCTTCAGGATCAGCTGGGTCGCGGCCAGGGCTTCATCCAATCGGTCGGTGTTGAAGCATAGAACCGCTTTCATCACCAGATCTCCGGACGACTCGGGGTCGAGCGTCAGGATTGTTTCGGTGTACCGCAGGGCAGCCTCGGCATCGCTTGCATCGTTGGCCAGCGCCAATAGATTCCGCATGATCCGGATAACAATCTGCTGAGCCGTCTGCGGAGTCAGGGCGGTTTCGTCCCATGTGCGGCCCGACTCCGTGACGAGTGATTGTGCCGATTCCAGGGTTAACTGCCTTCCCCGGTCAAAGGGATCGATGAGCACTGGATCGCCGGCCATCGGCACATAGCGAACGATGAAATGTCCCGGCAGGCCGACGCCCTCGACTTTAAGCCCCACCCGCCGGGCCAGCGTCATATAGACCACCGACAGCGTTATCGGCAGCCCCTCACGGTCGTCGATGGTCTCATTCAGATAACTGTTCGACGCGTTGTAGTAATTGACCCGGCTGCCATGAAACCCCTGCTCTTCAAACAGACATCGATGAAATACCGCCAGTTTCTCAGCATCCGTTCCCTCCGTCGGAAGTGCCGCTTTGATTTCGCCGGCCAGATCATCCAGCGTGGCCAGCGAGTCCTCCACTCGCAACTCCCGATTGTCGAGCGCGGCAATCAGCAGTGCCGCCCGCGCCAGGTCGATCTGTTCCTCCGGCCCGGTCAGGGCCTGCTGCAGGGCCTGGCGAGTTCGCGTTTCGTGAACGGCCAATGACAGCTGTCGCAATCGCTTGGCCGAGTCTTCCAGCTGGCGGGCTTCGATCTCCAGTGCCTCATGCAGATTGGAAGGTTGCTTCAGCAGGTCATCGACCACAGCAGCGGTCGGCGGACGGTGAGCGAGTTTCGCGGTCTGGGCTTCCGCCAACTGCTGAATCGCGGGATCGGGAACATGAGAGGGCACTTCCGCTCCCAGAATAAATTCCTTGAAATCGGCTGTGGTGTGGCGGAACTTAGCGAGCCCCGCAGTCCCCGACCGCAGATCATCATCGAACTCTTCGTGGACCAGTTGATCATTGCAATAACACTTGAGACGGTCCGCTTCGACGCGGATCTTCAGATGGTTCCACTCGCCCTCACGGTATTCCGGGCGGGCCTCTTCCCACAGCACCTGCCATTCGTAAACTGTGGGGCCATCGAATCGAGTGAACCGAAGTTTTCCGCTGGAGGGATAGAACCCATAGTGCGCGTCTCCCTGGTGAAACAGGACCAGCCCGGCAGCGCCATCCGCAGGATCGATTTTTACGGAGACGCCCACTTCAAAAGGAATGTTGGGAACGGCTTTGGTTGACAGGCACAAGCTACGACCGCCAAAGCCTGTCCCCTGCCCTTGCACGCGAATCCGCCCGGCTCGCTGGGTCCAGCGAACATCACCGGGTACTGTCCAGTGTCGGGGGTTCACGGCCCCGATCGTTAACCACTGGGACATTGTGACCGGGTTCGGCTTCTCCAGGAGCGGTTTCAATGAATTGATTGTGACGGCATACCCCAAATTCTGCGTCACCAGCGATTTCAGGGTCAACAACCCCTGAACCCGGCCTTCCAGATCGACCAGGGGGCCACCGCTATTCCCCTGCTCAATGGGCATCGCCAGCTGGATCATTGACATCCCTTCGACATCCTGACGTAATCCGGAGACGACCCCCGCGACCACGCTGTGTTCCAGACCCAGCGGATTTCCAAGGGCCACCACCGGCTGTCCCTGTACCAGCTTGTCCGAGTCACCCAGCTCCAGCTTTGGAAGGCCGGATGCATTGATTTGTATCAAAGCCAGATCGAGGGACTTTTCATGGGCATAGATCGTCTCGACCGGGTATGTGGTCCCATCGAGCAGTCGGACCTGAATGGCGCGAGCTTCTCCCAGTACATGGAGATTTGTAGCAATCAGACCGTCTTCACGGACGATGAATCCGCTACCAAACCCTTGTGTCTTGCCGTCTCGGTCACTGAAGGAAACCACAACGACCGACTTTTTGACCCGGTCCGCCAAAGCCGCCACATTCTCCGGAGTCATGGGAGTGACCATGTCCGCCATTTCGACCAGGGGCTGTTCTTCGGCTGCCGTGAAGGCCGCACCCAATGTCAGCACCATCAACCCGACCCAGGTCCGCAGAACAGCCATCGCGTGATCCTCTGTCATGGAATAAGCCGTGCGACGGCGAAGTCAGCGGACGCGCGGCGTGAATATCATAACCATCCCACGACAGGCGATGCAGTCGAGACTTCATAATGAGATGACATGGGGGGGGAGTCCCGTTCTCATGGCACCCGCGCGGGTTCACTGCTCACTGGAAGCCGGAGAAAAGGCCAACGTGTCTGTCAGACCGGAAGAAGAGGTGCCGTCCGTCCGCTTTAGCGGACAGCTGCTTCCGCTTCGCGAATCCGCAGATAAGCGGTCTCGCTATCTTCCGCATCACGCAGCGACTGTGTGAACCCGGGCAGCTGCAGCATCCGCCCCAGCCGTGCCAGCACCCGCAAATGAGTCTTGGTGTCGAGGCAGATGACCAGAAAAAACAGGTCGGTCAATGAGTTGTTGGCCGCCCCGAAGATAATCGGCGACGATGTCCGGCCAAAAGCCACCACGGAATCGCCGATCGAACCGGTCAGCGTCTGCCGGGGGTGAGGCATCGCCACCCCGTTGTCGAAGGCCGTCGACATCAGCTCTTCACGTTCGAGCACCGCCTTCAGCACTGTGGCAGGCTCCCAGATCTGGTAGGTCCGACCAGCGACCTCCACCAGTCCTTCCAGCACGGAACGCTTGGTGCGACCTTCAAGCGGCACCTGTACCGTATCCAATGACATCAGACTGGTGACGGGAACATCCGCATCGTCCTCCAGAGAGCGATGCGAGTTCTCCAGAGCCGCCAATTCAGGCTCGGAGAAGGTCCGCATCTCCTGTTCGAGCCACTGGGTCACTTCCGTTGCTTGAAAGGACCATTCGCCGGCTCGCTTATGCCCAGGGATGCGTCCGCGGTTCACGAGTTTTTCGACTTCGCGAACATCACGTCCCAATTGCAGGGAGAGCTCATCAAGTGTGAACCAGTCATGGGCCATGATGCACAGGCGGACTGAGGAGCGAACACGGAGGACAGCCACAGGCAGGGCCCGCATTCCCACACCTGCGCGACCGGCTGTCGTCGCGTGGAGGGGATCTACCGGAGGGCGACGGGCGTCGCGACCGGGATCAAAGACCCCACAGATTGCTGGCAACGGCTCATTAGAGTAGCCGCGTCCTGTTTCCACAAGTCCCGCGACCAGACTTCCAATTCGTACCATCCGCGATAACCGGCGGACTCCAGTGTGGTCACAATCTCGGCCAGCGGCAACGTCCCTTCACCCGGCAGATGACGATCACAATCGGACTGCGTTTCGACCCAGTCCGCCAGCTGAACCGAGACCACACGGGACGCGACATCCGTCAGCCGCCGCATCAAGTCATTCTCGTGACCGAGGTGATAGGTCCCCAGCGCCAAACCGCACTCTGCGGCGGGTAACTCCGCCAGCACGGCCATGGTCTCGTCGAGTGTGTGCAGGAACGACCACTTGTGAAACTGGGGAGCCATCGGCTGCAGGGCGAGCTGAACCCCATGATGTCGGGCGATCGGTACCAGTTCCCGCAGACCGCCGATCAATGTCCGCCGGGCCTGTGCCCGGATGTGCGTTCCCATGGGCCCGCTGACCACTCGGACCACGGGGGCCCCCACGGTGGCTGCCAGCCGGATTAACTCGATTCCCTCCCGCACGGCATCGTCCGATGTGAAGCCGTTGAAACGGGTGAATCCCCCGGCGATTCCCACGCTGGAGACAGACAGGCCGCGTTCTTTCACGGCACAACTGATCGCCTGGGGAGACCAGTCCGCCGATTTCAAACCACACAGACCAATTCCCGCAAAACCCGCCGCCGGGTAATTATCGAGATCCTGTTCGAGGGTGTGGCGTCGCGTTGTGGTCTGGTGAATCGCGATCCGCGATTTCCAGCTCACCGAACGGTGGCCTGTGGAAACTGTCGCCGGGGCACGAGAACCACGTGGCGATAACCAACTCAACAAACGTTGCCGTAGCGACACGCGATGACTCCGAGGGTATGAAGAAGGACTCTGGCGGCACTACCGCCGGGCCACTGCAGCCCCCCCTAGCCCACCGCGTTCAGTTTCACATCCGGGCTATCAGCCACATTCACCCACACATGCACGTGCGGAGCCCCTCGGAAATACCAGACAAACGAGGGCCCTTCGATCCGCCAGTTGTCCCAGACTTGATCTTCGCCGACATCTTCCCACTGGAAGAAGGCCAGCGAGCAGCGATCAAGGCCCCCCTGCTTTTCCAGGCACTTCACCACCTCGTCTTTATCCGACTGGCGGTACGGTTCGATCAGACTCTTGAGGACATCCTGGGCGACGGTCTTCTGGTCGGCGGTCATTTCCCCGATCGGCAGCCCCGGGAACATCCCCTTCTCACCCTGAAAGGGCACTTCGCTTTCACTCGGCAGATCCTTAATCAGGGCCTTTTCCCGTTGCTTGCCATCCAGAATGTTACAGAGGGCATTGGCCTTGAGAGCTTGTGGCCAGAAAACATTACCGGGATGCGTCTTTTCCTCGTTGAAGCCCTTGGCGGCATGTCCGTAGAAAATCGGCCCACCGAATGCGACATGATCCGATGTATTCCCGTCGCACCGAATGGTCAGGTGTCGTCCGGTCATCACAAATTCGAATTTGCCCTTGCCGGGTTCACCAAAGATGGCAATGGCCTGTGCCTTACCGTAACCGCCCGCGTCGTCCTTCAGTTGCTGACGAATGCGGTCATGCCATTCCGGGTTGTACAGACCGAAGAAGATCGCCTCGATCATGTCCCGCTGATCGGCGGTAAAGAAGTCGCCTCCCACTTTCAGTTTGTCGCGATCCGTAATGCTCCAGTTGTTGGAAACGTGGGTTCGTAGCAGCCCTCGATCATCGGTGTGATCCCAGGGAAAGCAGATCCTGGCGCGCTGCGTCTCATTCAGCGAATGGTACAGCTTCTCCACCAGTGTCTCGGGCTCGGGACGGGATACGGGCTTCTCCTCGCCACGAGCCAGACCGCCCGTCAATACGCCAGCGGCCACAGCGCTGGTGGCTCCGACCTTCACGAAGTCACGGCGATTCAGCGGACGCCCCGAAGAATCACAATCAGGACAGGAGGACGTGAGGAACATCCGCAACTCCAAGTGAAGAAGAACTGAGTGAAGAGGGAATGACGAGGGCCATACGGCTGTAGTATGCGCACGCTCTCCTCCAAACGACAAGATGGGAGAAGTCAGATTTTTTGGCTCTTTCCGGAACTTTGTGGTCCGGGACGGGGATCACGCTCAGCCCCCGTGTCTCTGAGGTGAAGTGAATGCCGGGCCGCGTGGGCGGCCTTCCACTACGAAGTTTTGCGAAGCACCGATTTTTTCATGAAGCCGCAGAGTCGACTGGGTCCATGGGGGTGAGAGAAATCGGTTGGGACGGGGCCATCGGGAGGCTTCACCTTCCCAGGATTAGAAATGGCTTAACGTCTGCCTGTTGCTCAATCCAATTGATCCGGCTCTTCGCCTACATTATATCAGTGTCGGTGTTCTTCGGTGAAGGTCTTCCTCATTGAATTGGAAGTGATGACAAATCTGCTTCTCGTTGAAGATCATCGATCGCTCCTGCGAAGCCTGCAGACAGGTCTTGAGGAAGAGGGCTACCGCGTCCTGACGGCCACGAGCGGAGTCGAAGGCAAACTGATCATTCAGCGTGAACCGCTGGATGTGATTATCTTGGACCTCCAGTTGCCCGATGGCGATGGCCTTCAGCTTCTGCGAGAGATCCGGAAGGATCGTCGGACCGTTCCGGTTATGATCATGTCGGCTCGGGATTCACTGGAAGATCGAGTTCTGGGGCTCGACTCGGGGGCGGATGATTATTTGGTCAAGCCGGTCGCCTTTGCGGAACTGCTGGCTCGCTTGCGTTCGCTGTTGCGACGCAATGCCTCCTCCGAATCGGTTCTGCACTGCGAGGCGATGCAGCTCGACCGGCTCTCGCGGCGTGTGACCCGGCATGGAGAAGTGATCGAGTTGACGCGACGGGAGTTTGAGCTGCTGGAGTACCTGCTCCGTCACCAGAGCGAGATCGTGACCCGACAAATGCTGGCCCGCGATGTCTGGAAAGCGTCCACTGCCACGTGGACTAATGTGATCGAAGTTCAAGTCAACTCGCTGCGTAAAAAGATCGAGCGACCCGAATGGCCGCGTTTACTGCACACGATTCGCGGCGCAGGTTACACCCTGGGAGGGCCCCCATGAACTCCTCCCGATGGTCGATTCGATGGCGTCTGACGGTCTGGAACACCGGTGTCCTGACCGTTCTTTTCGGTTTTATCTGTCTGGTCATCCTTCTGGCTCTGCATAACCACCTGCGGTATCTGGCCGACCAGGATATGACCGAAGAGCTGCAGGAACTGATCGAAGAACTTCGGATCGATCAGAATGAGGCTGCGCTGGTGACCCAATTGACGCCGCGCTATTCGGTGCATTCTCATTTCCACTTTCAGATTCTGGATGAATATTCACGGGTGATCTTTCGGAGTCGTTTTCTTTCACTGGTCACCCTGCCGCCGATTTCGCTTCAGGACTTTCGCGGTTACCGGTTCGAGGACGTGGACCTGGGGTCTGCCGGTGAATTCCGGTTGCTGTCGACTGCGATCCGGGATTCGCATTCCCGTCCCCTGCTGTTGCAGGTGATCTCTCCCCAGGCGGCCTTGCAGCAGGAGTTTCAGTGGTACGTGGGAGCCTTGCTGACGGCCTTTCCATTGGTGGTACTGCTGTCGCTGTTAACGGGCTATTTTCTGGCAAGGCGAGCGCTGCGGCCGCTGGAGCGAATGGCCCTGGCCGCCGAAAGGATTTCTGCCGAGCGGCTGGACCAGCGGCTTGATGTCGGGAATCCGCACGATGAACTAGGGATGCTGGCGACGACGTTGAACAAGATGTTCGATCGCATTCAGTCCTCGATCGTGCAAATGCGACAGTTCACGTCCGACGCCGCCCATGAGCTGCGTTCTCCGATCGCGGCTTTGAGAACACAATCCGAGGTGGCGCTGCGGGCCCCGCGTACGTTAGAGGTCTATCAGGAGGTCGTTCGCGAGGCGCTGGAAGAAACGACCCGGATGAGTGATCTGGTAGATCAGCTACTGATGTTGTCCCGTCACGATTCGGGACAGCTGTCGGTCCTCTTTGAGGAACTGCCGGTCGATCAGTTGTTGCTGGATGTGATAGATCGTTTTCAAAGTGTGGCCGAGGATCGCGGGATCGTCCTGCAATGGACAAGTTTTATCGGTTGGGTCGTGCAGGGTGACGATGTCTGGTTGAGCCAGCTCTTCTGGAACTTGCTGGACAATGCCAGTAAGTACACGCCGCGCGGAGGCACCGTGGAAATCACCACTCGGGTGAACGGACTCTTCTGGGAGTGTTCCGTCAGCGACAGCGGGGTGGGGATTGCTCCGGAGCACCTGCCCCGAATCTTTGATCGGTTCTATCGTGTGGATCACTCACGAACCCGACATACCGGAGGAACTGGACTGGGATTGGCCCTCTGTAAATCGATTGCGGAAGCCCATGCTGGGCAGATCACGGCCACCAGCCAGGTCCAGGTCGGATCGGTATTTACGGTCGCTCTTCCCGGACATCCGGCAGTCATCGATCCAGCGGCATCGGAAGATTTCTCCTCTGACTGCGCGGGGGCTCCATGAAGCTCTCACGCGGATTCACAGTGGTCGAACTGCTTGTGGTGATTGCGATCGTGGCGATTCTGCTAGGGTTGATTTTGCCCGCCGTGCAGCAAGCTCGCGAGGCCGCACGTCGTACCCAATGCCGGAACAACTTGAAGCAGATCACGCTCGCGCTGCATAACTACGAGCAATCGAACCACCGCTTTCCCATGGCGTGCGCTTTTTCGCTGGACGGTTCCTGGTCAATTCACGGGCGACTTCTGCCCTTTCTGGATCAGAGTAATTCCTATGGGCAGATCGACCTCCATCGGGAGTGGGACGATCCCGTGAATCTGCTCACAGGAATCCAGAAACAGTTCATTCCTGTCTATGCCTGCCCGAGTGATCCTCATTCCGATGAACTCTACCTGGACGATCCCGATGAGGGGCCCGTCAAGCCCGTGAACTACGGGTTTAACTATGGGACGTGGTTCGTCTTTGACCCCACCACGGGGCGAGGGGGTGATGGTTGTTTCTTTCCGAACAGCTCGCTCGGACCGCATTCGATCACCGACGGAATGTCGAATACCCTTGCCTGCTGCGATGTCAAAACGTTTCAGCCCTATTTCTGTAACACCGTCACGCCCAGTCGCCAGCCCCCGGTCTCCCCGTCGGATCTCGCTCCGTGGGCCGTAGCCGCCGTATTCAGGCTGGGCCCCAGCCTGCAGAACAATGGCGGTCACAACGAATGGTGCGAAGGCTCGGTGCATGAAAGCGGTTTCACGACCGTCTTTCCTCCGAACTTTCGGGTGACCTACCAGCATTCGGATGGTCGCACCTATGACATCGACTACAACTCCCGCTACGAAGGGACCAGCCCGACAGAACCGACCTACGCAGCCGTCACCGCCCGCAGCTTCCATGTCGGGATGGTGCATGCCGCGATGATGGATGGTTCGGTGCGGAGCGTTTCGGATTCGATTTCCCTGGAGACATGGCGAGCATTGGGGACGCGACAACAAGGTGAGATTCCCGCCGAATTCTGATTCCACGGTGATACAAAGATTTCATGACGACAGATTCGTGAGAATTTCCTTATCTACGGAAGTACGTCTCCGAAGCCAAACAGGGCGTTTGATAGAACCCATTCATTCCGCGTTCGCCTGGAGTGTAGTTGCCAGGCTAGGCTGACTCGCAAGGATGCGAAAACGATGCCTCCATCGGTGATCCAGTTGGACGACGCTTTGGCGAAAATCGGCTTGTCATCCCCCGTTTCGGAGGACCCCGCCAGGTCGGTGAAATCGTCATTTGTTTACCGAAACCGGATGATTGTCACGGGGATCAGCATCGGTGCCGGTCTGGTTCTCCTGTCGTTCCAGCGTCCGTGGCCCCGGCAAAACCCAGCGTTGGAATGGTGTGTAGAACTGATTGGCTGGGTGTTGTTCTGGTCTGGCGCGATCATCCGGATCTGGGCGTCGACGTATATTTGTGCCAGCAAGAGTCGCAGCGTTGTCAGTACTGGACCGTATTCGCTGTGCCGTAATCCCCTGTACTGGGGAACCTTTCTGATGCTCAGTGGCTTCCCCTTTCTGATCCGCAATCCGTGGCTGGCGCTGTTCCTTGTCCCACCGATTGGGTTGTATCTGTGGGGAGTGGTTCCCGTGGAAGAACTGGTCATGAAGACCATCCATGGGGCGGAGTATGAGGCGTATTGTCGTAAAGTCCCACGCTGGTGTCCGCGTTTTTCCGGCTATGCTCGAGGCGAAGCCCTCGATGGCCATGCCGTGGGGTATTACCGGGAATGTCTACGGCTGTTCTGGTGGCTGGGATTTGCCATCACGTTGGATTTGTTGTTCCGTTACCTGGAAATATCCTGATCGACGGGAGACGCTCTCTGGTCGAGCAGGCTCCCCGCTCGCGATTGGTGTGATCGGTTGACATACTCTCATCGGTTGATTGGTGCCCACTCTGAGTCAGAGGCCACCTCCAATCAGAGCTGTTGAGAGTATTGCAATGCCTGTTGCGAGTTCATCTGAAGCCCCCGGCAGCCCGGTGATTTTGGCGGCATTTTCCAATGACCATCAGGATGCCGCAAATTATTTGCGGAATCTGTCCGAGGAAGCCCGACGCATTCAAGCGGTGCTCGAACCGGCAGTAGAACTGTGCCCACTGGTATTGTTACCCAATGCCACCCTTGACGAGATCCTGGATGCCTTTCAGAAGTATCGCAATCGAGTTGTGGTATTTCATTATGCCGGGCATGCCAATGGTTTCGAATTGTTACTGGAGTCAGCCTCCGGCGGGGTCCACCATGTCGGAGCCCAGGGGCTTGCGACCTTCCTGGGGCAGCAGCAGGGGCTGCAGCTGGTTTTTCTGAATGGCTGTTCAACGGAACAGCAGGCAGAAGCGCTGCTGAATGCCGGGGTCGGATGCGTGATTGCGACGACCCAGTCGATCGATGATGCCGTGGCCACCGATTTTTCGTCGCGGTTCTACAAGGGGATCGTCACCGGGGCCCCGCTGCAATCTGCATATGCCGAAGCAGCCGGTTCAGCTCAGGCCGCAAGCGGTGGTTCGATCGATCGATTGATCCGCCATAAAGAGGACACCGTGCGTCCGGTCGTCGCCAGCCGCTGGCCTTGGCTATTGAAGTTCAAGCCAGGCGCGGAACGGGTGGCCCAATGGAGCCTGCCGGAAGCTGCGGGAGATCCGCTGTTCGGTCTGCCCACCGTTAAGAGACGGGATCTGCCCGAATCGCCGTATCGCCATCTGTATCGATTCGAGGAGCCGCATGCCGAAATCTTTTTTGGGCGTGGTCGTGAAGTTCGGGAACTGTATCAGCGAGTCACCGCGCCGGACTCGCCACCTGTGGTGCTGTTTTACGGACCGGCGGGAGTGGGTAAGTCGTCGTTGCTCGATGCGGGGTTGATTCCGCGACTCGCGGGCCCGCATGAAGTGCGTTACCTCCGTCGCGAGATGGAGTTGAACCTGGGGGAGTCGTTGCGAATGGCCTTTGCGCCCGAGTTCCGTAACCTGTCGCGGCGGGACGCCTGGATAGCAACCGAGAAACAACTCCAGCGTCCACTCGTCATTGTCCTGGATCAGGTCGAAGAAGCGTTCACCAAACCCCACCCGCAATTCCCCGATGAATTGGCTGAGTTTACCCAGCTATTGCGGCGAATCTTTCATGCTCCTGACAATCGCCCCCGGGGACGTTTGATTCTCGGTTTTCGTAAGGAGTGGTTTGCGGAGATCGACGAACGTCTGGCCGATGCCCAAGTACCACGCTCACGCGTCTTCCTCGAAAGGCTGACTCGCCGGGGGGCCATGGAAGCCATTACCGGACCGGTCGATGACTTGCGGCTCGCAACGCATTACAAGCTGACGGTCGAGCCGGGATTACCCGATCTGATCGCGGATGATCTGCTGGCCGATCCGGAAACACCGGTGGCTCCGACGTTGCAAATTCTGCTGACCCGCATGTGGTCCGAGGCGTGCCGCATCGATCGCGAACACCCGACATTTGATACCGATCTGTATCAGTCGCTGCATCGGCGGGGAATCATGCTGAATGACTTTCTCAATCAGCAGACGGAGATGATCCAAAAGCGATTGTCCCATGCGGTGGATAGCGGTTTTCTGCTGGATCTTCTGGAGTTTCACACGACCCCCATTGGAACCTCCCGTGACGAAGCTGGAGAAGATCTATTCCCGACAGGCTCAATCTGGGTTGCTGGCCCAGACTCTTCAGCTTTGCGAGGAGGCGTACTTGTTAACGTTCTCCGCTGCCGAGGGAACCGCTCGCTCGACTCGACTACTGCACGACACCCTGGCCCCCTTGATTCGCGCGCGCCATGAGGATTCCGACCTGCCCGGCCAACGGGCCCGCCGGATTCTCAATAACCGAATCGTCGACTGGTCCGACGGTCAGGTCGGAATTCCCCTCGATGCAAAAGACCTGAAAGAAATCGAGAACGCGATCGAAGGCACTCGGGAGTGGTCCGCGGATGAACAACGCCTGATCCGGGTCAGCCAGGAGCAGCGGTCATCGAATTTGCGCTGGCGGCGGATCTTCAAAGCATTGGGGCTGGCCGCTGTCGTGCTGATCGCGATTTCGGGGGGAGTGGCTTTCTGGCAGAGAGGTGTGGCCATCGCACAGAAAAAGTATGCCGACGCAAAAGCATCGGATGCTGCCAAGGAAGCCCAGAATGCCCGCACGGCAGAAGCGATCGCCAAATCTGAAAAGGCAAAAGCCGAGGAAGAACGAGGAAAGGCCCAGGTGGCCCGGCAGGAAACGCGGGGACTCCTGGCCAGCAACCACTCACGCAGTGCCGCGACCGCTCGGGATTTGGAGAAGGATTTGCTCAAATCGGCCCACCACTTCGCCGCCGCCGCCGAAGCCGAGGATCTCCTATCGCCTTCCGACACCAGTGGGCCTCCTGAAGTGCCCCCTTCCGCCAGAATCTGGACCTTTGCAGCGGGGCATTCCATGGGAGATGTCCAGCTGGTCGATTCGCTCACGCATAAGAACTATCCCGTTCATGAAGCCTGGCTGCTTCGATCGGGGAAAATCGCAGTCTGGTATGGAGATCTGGGCACCTGTGAGATTAGTCTCTGGGGACCGAACGGGATTGAGCGGGGCATGACCCTGAAAGGGGCGGATCGCGTCGTATTGACGCCCGATGAATCCGCGTTACTGGTGGACCCCAATCATTGGGAAGAAGGAGTGTCTCCTGGGGAAGTGTTGTCGATCGACACGCGGACGTGGGAGAAGACTCTCTTGAAGGATGTGGCCACCGAAACGTGGTCGAAGCCGGTACTGTACGGAACTGAAGTGGAGTCTCAGTTGGAGAAAGAGAACTGGAGATCGTTGGAATCGGCCGTGAAGGGGCTGCATGGGACGGATATCCGAGGACTCGAATTCTCTCTGGACCATTCACGCGTCCTGGTCTGGACTGCTAAATATGTGCATCCGCCGTCATCCACCGTGGGAGTCGTCGATAACCCTCCCGGGATTGTTCAGGTCTGGGATCTGCGTGCGCGGGCCCCGGTCACTCCGCCATTGAAAATCGGTTCGGAGCTACGAGGCGCCAAGTTTGCAGACAACCACCAGAAGGTTCTGATGTGGGGGGACAATGGACGTGTGTTGCTCTGGGACATTTCGCGGTGTCAGCGCATCCGTGACATCCAGGTGAGCCCTGATGCGTTTCCCAGGTCTCCTGAGCCGATGTGGTCTGAAGACGGAAATCATTGGGTCAACATCGACGCCGGGCGGCAGCTGACCTGGGACTCGACAGGGTGGGGGATCGAATTGCAGGGAAAACGGGATTCCACAAAACCTCATCCGCTGCGAGGTATTCGGGAGATGCGTGCGGTGGACGGGAAGTGGGTACTCGGCTGGGGGGGATCATCGGGGGCCCCGGGAACCGGTAGCGGGGGATTCGCAGCCCTGTTTCATGGTCAATCCGGGGAATTGGCCTTCCCCCTCTTCCGGCATCCAGAGGAAGTGGCCATGACGCAGATTTCCAAGAATTCAGAACTGTTGCTGACGACCACCAACATCTCCGCACCCGGCAATCTGCTTCCAGCGGGGGTCCATCTATGGCATATCAGTACGAACACCGAACTGCTTCCGCCGATTCCGATCTTCAATAACATCGAGTCGCATTCGAATATGGACTTTGCGCAGCAGATATTGACGGTTCGGACACAATCCGGATCCAGTTCATGGGATAGTCCGATTCAATACATTACTTATCAGTGGGATCTCTCCGTGGACCCGAATCTCGTGGTGGAAGATCCGCGTCTCGACATCGTCATTCGGACGGGAACCTATCTGGACAGTTTTGGCACAGTGACTTTTCTGCCCCGTGCCGTTTGGAAGAAGCTGAAAGACAATCCGGTTCGCCCTGCCTATGAAGACTGGTTACATTCTGTCGAGAACCCTGTTTCCGTGGTGAGTGAGCGACCCTCGCGGGTCGTCCCGAATCGTTCGGCGACCTCCATCGTGGGCGACCGCTTGCCGGGAAAAAGACGCATGAAACAAGAGAGGTCTCAAGACCAGCGGGAGGGGGGCCCAGCGAATGCGGCGAACGAACTGTCAGAAAGTTCCCAACCTCCCGCGAAGACTCCCTCTCTCGAATCGCAAGCAACCAGGACTCCCCAGGACTGACAACTCATGGCCGACGTTGGACTCTATCACTGGCTCTCCCGTTCTCCACAGATACTGTGGCACTCTGCCTCCCGGGAAGAGGATGTGGGGCACTATCTGCCCGACGAGCGGATCTATCGTCTTGTGATGAATCTGTGGCATCAGTCTGCGGATGAAATTGAAGCCTATTTCTATCACTGGCGGGCCCTGCGACCAATGCACCGGTTGCTCCATCTCGTCAATGACCAGCCGATCTGTGAGGATCTACAGTCACGCGGGATTCCGGCGATCTTTGTGAATCAGAACTGTTTTCTAGATGAATCGATGTTCTCGATTCAGCCTGAAATCCCCAAGAAGCATGATGCCGTGTATAACGCCCGAATGGCCCCGTTCAAACGGCATCATCTGCTTGCTGAGGTGGCCGCTCCGCTGATCATCGGAGGGATCATTTCCTATGATGATACGCAGGAGTATTTCGATCGTGTTCGGACCCTGCTGCCGCAGGCCACGTTTACTCACGCCGATGCTCCCCGCAAGCAGATGAACCCCTTCGAGGTTTCGAAGATGCTGAATTCCGCCCGCGTCGGGATCTGCCTCTCGGAAACTGAAGGTACCATGTTCGCAGCCACCGAATACTTGCTGTGTGGCCTGCCGGTCGTCTCCACGCCCAGTCATGGGGGACGTGAAACCTGGTTTGAACCACGGTTTTCCCGGATCGTCCCCGCCGATCCCACTGCCGTGGCAGCTGCCGTACGAGAGTTAGTCACGATACAGTTTTCTCCGGAGTTAATCCGGAACGCGACGATTGCTCGTATGTCGGAACACCGTCACCGGTTCACCTCCGCGGTTCAGAGAATCCTGACGCATGAAAATTCTGGTCGTGATTTTGCCCGCGAATTCTACGGGAAGTTTCGGCACAAATGCGGTGAGTGGCGAGCCAACCGAGATGTGATGCACTATCGTCCCCAGTAATATCCGGAGACGAGTGGGACGCCGTCCCGTCGCGCGCGCTCCATTCCTTCGGCGGGGCGGGCGAGCTATGGGGGCCGCGATTCGAGAACTTCGTCCCCCAGAAATCGGGAGGCTCGGCGAACTCCCACGGCCCGCGAATGTTCCCAGATCGTACTGACATCTCCCAAGTGCTGTACGAGGCTGGGAGTCGGGAAATAGACCGGGACTTCGCAACGGGCAGCCCAGTCTCCGATCAGCATGCTGAGTCCCCCGGAAGGATTATCAGTCCGCGAATCACAAGCCGTCTTCATCGCGGAGTCATGGACAAAACGCTCTGCGGCATCGCGGGAAAAGATGAAGACCACCGCGCCAAATTTCCACGGGGTTTTTCGGTGATGCCAGCCCGCGACATCGCAGGTGTCATCGGTGCAGCACCACCCCGAAACCAGCCCCGGTACATCCCCTGGCCAGAGAGCCTGCTCCAGGTACTCCCGAACAGGGAGCGAGCCGGGCCAGTAAGCATCATCCTGCACCAGCATCACTGCATCCGCCTCGGGGTGACGTTGCAGTAGCTCGACGACCGCCAAGTAGTAACTCTGCCTTGCTCCGATTGCTGGCTGGCGGTACGTCCGAGGTAACTCCGTATAGGGCGCGGGGAGATCCACCGCACCATCGATGAACAGATGCGGCTCCGCCCAGCCAGCGGCTATCAAACTCTGCAAGCAAGGGAGCAAGGTTGCAGCCCGGCGGGGAGCGGTCGTCACTCCTACGGCCCATTGCGTGACACGCCCCACTCGCTGGCTCGGCAGTGGGAGTACACTGACAATATCTTCGATTGTCCGGGAACCGTCCGGATCACTCGCTCCCGTCGATGTCAGGGGGAGATCTTCTTCATCAGGCAATACCGGGGGCAGACATCTTTCAGCCTGCATCATCAGCTGCATCCAGTGATCGTGATCGGGCTGCTGATCGTTGGAGGCCGAGAGCATTTGCTCGGCACAACTCCAGACCCGTGACGCAATCACAGGGTTCCAGTCGCGAACGGTGGGCAGAAAGCTTCGACAGCAACCGGAGCAGACATCCGCCGACACCTCAGCGGTATCGGCGGGACCGCCGGACAGTAGCTGCGACAACAAATCACACACCACTGACGCGTCACGGGATGTTGTGAGGCGTAGCGGGCAAGATTCCGGAGACCGGAGCGAAAGTCCCTCAATCACGGGAGAGTTAAATTGCGGATTCACGGGTGGCCACAACCACGCTGGGCATCGCGCGGATCTGACCGGCAAATAATCCGGGAACCTTGGGGGCGGCACTGGGGCGAGCACCGGGCGAGGAAGCATCCTTCTTGAGCTTCCAGGTCACTCCGGTGAATTCCCACAAGGAGTACCCCATAGGGATGCTCCGTCCTACGCAGCAAAAGCTCATCTGAATGTCTTGACTGTGATTCTTCATGGCCGCTCTCGGTAAAGGTTGAAACTCCGACACTGAGTTTAAGCTAGCAGGACTGTACTCCTTTCGCAACTGTTACTGATGGTCATCTCCATTTGAATTGAACAATCAGGGTTTCGATGGAACGCCGGGCGAAATCGTTCGTGCGATACGATAGCCCAAGGAGTCAAACTCCGTGTTAGTCGGTGTCGACCGAGGATCTTTGAGCTTTAGCATATGATGCTCATAGGTGCAGTTTCCCCCGACGACGAATCGCTGCAGGGCACTGGAGGGGCCATCGAAAGTCCATTCCATGGCATTTCCCCAGCAATCAAACAGGCCAAATGCATTGGGCAGGAGTAGCCCCACGGGACGTGAGACGGGATTCCGATAGCCACTCGATGTCATCTCGCGTGAATTGTTATAGTGCCAGGCGTAGGCAGGCATGAGTTGGGGGCTGTTTCCGAAATACCATTGGGATTTCGTTTCGGCGCAACACGCGAACTCCCACTCGGCAAGTGTTGGCAAACGGTAACCCTCCCGATCTAGGTAAGCAGGATCGTTTCCCGGTTCCCAGCTATATAACCGCTGTAACTGCTGGTCGTAAGATTCCCCGCTCTCCCCGGGGGGCGTGCAAAACTGGTCACGGGACAGTCCGTGTCGCGCAGAAAGCCAGTCAGAGTACATCATCGCTTCGGGCCACTTCACAATATTAATGGGACAATCGATCTGGGGAGCCCGTGTGATGGAATAGTGCTTGAACGGCTGAAAGTCGAGGAATTGTCGAACCGTCACTTCGGTGGCACAGATCTCATAGACCCGACCAATTCCGGGCTCATTCGTGCCATCGATCCGGACCATCAGGTGACCTTCAGGGGTCAATCGCCATTTCCGGTCCGTCAGTCCAGCGACCCCCGGGGTGGTAATCAGGGGGGTATTGCGGGGGATGTCACATTTGCGCATTAACCAGTCGGCGGCAGAATGGACTCCCGCATCCGGATGGGTTTCGTAGAGGATTCGGACTTGCTGGCGTGTCAATTCCTGCAACCGAGTGGCGACCTGAGGATACTGTCCAATCGCCATGATCAGCCCGCTCAGTATCCCGGAATCGCCCTGTTCGTTTCGGGCGACCTCCTGCTTCAGGCGGGATTCCGCGAATTCCAATCGGGCTCCCAGTTGAGCCATTCGATCAATCACCAGTGCGCGCACTCCCGGTTGGGGATTCCGGGTGAGCAATGCCCAGCTTTCTTCCCGAGAAGCGATTGACAACAGTAGTGCTGCCGCTGCCGAGATCTGATGCTCCCAGCGAATCTCCGCCTCCTGAGAACTTGTATTGCGGGGGGTTTGCAGCACCCCGAGAAGCCACTTCTCCGGCAGCGACTTGATCAAGGGACGCAAATCGTCCCATTGCCAGGGGGCCCCCTGAATTACCAACTCTGCGAGTGCCTGATCGTCGTTTTCGTAGTACGTTCGCAAGAACGTTATTTTGGATCGCGCCCGGTCATCGACAACTGTTTGCCCTAGGACTTGCGCCATTGTCGGACGCAGCAATTCCGCTACGGGACGTGTTCCGTCCACGAGGGCTCGGAAATTATCCGGATTTCGCAGTGCCCGATCCACGGTCTCGTCGGTGAGGAATCGAGAAACATCAGGGATCGCCAGCCAGCGTTGTTGAGCCTCCGTGTTCCTGGGAGGGTCCAGACGAGCCAACAGGATCGCAGCCCGGAATGCCTGCTGTCGCTGTGCATCATTCGATTGAGGAGCTGCTCCCGCCGCCAAGGACGTCCAGCATATGGCAAGACACTGTTCGCGGCGGGAAATCAGGGCTTCACGAATCACCAGCAGTTCCGAGGGGCTTGCCAGATGCATTGCCCAATTCAGCAACGGTTCGATGGCAGAGGTGTCCCATGTGAGCTGGGCCAGTCGCAGATTGAGCGCGGCATTGGAATCGGGAGGAACCAATGCCAGGGCTTCGTTCAGCTGGGACTCTGCAAATCGCCGATGAGGCTGAAGCTGTTTGATGATCGAGGGCGTGCCCTCGGCGTTCATCGTTTGCAACTGGGCCACCAGAGCGTGCCCCCGGCTCCAGCTGCGATAGCCCTGGAATCCGACGACTGCGAGTACGAACAAGAGTATGCCCATCACCGTTTGTGCGATGAGTTGACGGTCAGCGGCACGCAACATGCGACGTTCGGGTTCGGTGAGCGATGCCGAACGCAGCAACAGCCGATATTGAATCCAGTCTCGCCAGAGTGGCAGATTGCGTCGTGCGGGTTGGCTATTCCAGATGGCGGACCGCTCGGAGAGCATCAATCGGCAGCGTCCGGAATACGTCTTGCGCTGCTCGGAGTAGAGCCATTCCCGAATGGAGGGGACCAGAAAGTCGTGTGACAACTGGTAATGCAGCTCCGTGTCCTTCACTTCCTGAACGGATCGGGAATGCTCCAGGGCATCCACGGGACAGATCAGCTTCAGCTGTCCTTCGAGGATGTTCATCAGCCCTTCAAAATGCTTCAGATCGTCTCCATAACCGGACAGCACATGGAGTTCGTGATAGGTCAGATGGCGGGTCTTAATTTGCGTGCCGACATCCGGCAGTAATCCCCCCAAAAGTCGACGGACCCCGTCTTCATGAATCCGATGCCCCACAGGGGCATGGGCCGCAGAGAATGACTCGCGAAGGAATTGCACGCCAACTCCAACGGCTCCTCCCAGCTGTGACAAAGTCGCGGGGACCCAGTCGCGGGCTTTGACCATTTCGGCAAAGAGCGACAGATGGACCGGGAATACTTTGCCATCCTTGGTCAGGTAGTCCACGGCCATGTCGATGAACTGCCGGGCTTCTTTCGAAAGCGGTGTCTCTCCCGAGGGCAGTCGGTCATACGCCTGGCCAAGCAGCGTCAGAACAGCTCGGGCATGAGGCAGGTCGAATAGATCGACCATTCGGACATTCTTCCCCACGATGAGCGGTGTTTCCACCGATTCCATAAAGCGATTCAGGGCCATCCAGAAATCGTCGCGAACCAGCACAATGCATTGCAGCCGGTGGCCATCGCATTGCCGCAGCGCGCGAATCAGTTCCGGTTGGTCCCGTTCATGAACCGAGTGCAACCACTGCTCGAATTGATCGATCACGATCAGGAGTTTCTGGCCAGCGGGCAGTCCCTTGCCACGTCGCACGGCTGTCAGTTTGTCGGTCAGTGTCGTCTCTGATTCCAGCCCCGGAAAACGGTTCACCAACAAGGTCGAAAGCTGCTGCTCGGTATTGTCGATGGTGGCTTCAAAGATCAGCGTCGAGACCTCCACCTTGCCAAGCAGTGGGGCCAGCCCTGCCCGCATGAGCGAAGATTTTCCACACCCCGATGGACCCGCCAGCACCCCAATTCGGTGCAATTCCGGCTGGTCATCCGGCTGCTGAACCCAACGAACCCAATGGCTGATGCTTTCGGGAAGTCCAGCTCGATCGAATGGCCCGGCCAGCAGTCGTAGAAAAAAATAGGCGTCATGCCGATCGTAGGACCGCAATCCTCGAGGAATGAACTTACCTGGAGTGTCGGACTTTCCCGCCCGGACGCCCAGCATCTGACGAGAGATCGCCGAGTCTCTGTCCTGACTGGTTTGTTCCGACAGGAAACACCGCAAATCATCCGCAAGTTCGCGCCCGCTGGAGTAGCGATCGCTGGCCCGCTTTGACAGAAGTTTCAGACAGATCCAGTTCAGTTCGATCGGAATTGCTGGTTTGTGTGTCAGCAGCGAGAGCGGCTGATCTTCGACTAGCTTGCGACGGGTCTCGTCAAAGTTGGCCCCTTGAATGGGGCGGACCCCGGTCAGCATCTCGTACATCACCGTTCCGAGGCTGTAGAGATCGGTTCGGAAGTCGATGCGATGCCCTTCCCCGCCCGCTTGCTCCGGGCTCATGTAGCTGGGAGTTCCAGCTCCTGCCCGGTGCATCAGCACATCCGCTTCATGCAGTGCCAGTCCAAAGTCGGCCACGAAAATTCGATCCGATTGATCGATCAGCAGATTGCTGGGTTTGATGTCACGATGAATTAATTTGTGGCTGTGAATGTAGTCCAGGGTTTCGGCGACCGACACTAGTAGTTTGATGCTGTGTTCAATGGTTAATGATTCACTTCCCAGAATCTGGGCCAGATTGCGACCATCGATCAGTTTGGAGACGACAAAACAACGACCATCCGAAAGGACACCGAAGTCATATACCGGCACGATTCCCGAATGATCGAGTTGGGCAACGGTCTGAGCTTCCTGGAGATACTGTTGTCGTTCCGCGTCCGTCTGCACGCGGTGCTTGTGCGGAACCTTGATGGCAACGAAGCGATTCAGCTGCTCATCCCGGGAACGATAAACGACTCCAAACCCGCCATTTCCCAGATATCCCTCAATCACATACCGTCCGAGATGGGTGGGGGCTCCCGGGTCCGCATAATACTGGGTTTGAGAGGAATCCACGGTCAGGATATCACCCAATTGAAAGGGGGATACCGCACTGGAATTTGCCGGTGCAACGACTTCGTCAGACGTGGATTCTGATCGATTGTCCAATTGATCGCTCAAAACTGAATTCCCGCAGAGGAAGGGCCACTCTCGTGACGGTATTCTGTCATGCCTCGCGAGCATCGTCGATCCCTGTGGGGATATTTGCTCGAATCGTAGCCTTAGAGATCTCGTTCGCTCTTGGGAGCCACCTCGATGATGGCGTCTCCCCGCCACGTTCCCAGGTCGAGAGTCCGCCACGATGTCGCAACATCGTGTTCCGCGGCTTAAACTGATGCGACAACTGGGGACGAGTGCCCCTTCTCACGTTTTGTACAGCCTTTGCGACGATCAGCGGAGCCAACCGATGGGTCAGACAGTCTCTTGTGAAAGTGAAGATGAACTGGAAGCTTGTGTCTATCGGAGTCCCTCGCCGGTGGATGGCCCCGACCGACCGTCGGAATGCCGACTCCTGGCCCAAATCCTGAGCTTGCCATCGACTCAATGCCCGGTCACCCCGGCGATGTGTCGGCTTTGTCGTGAGCATACGGGAACCCGACTATTTGCCGAGCATCCCCTATTTCCGTCGTTGGCTTATCAACGGGCGTCCGAGCAACTGGTTGAGGCGACAACACCCAGCGAACAGGAACATTGGGAAGCATGGCAGGAACGGGCGGAAGCGGCTCTCCTGCGACAGTGTGATTCGCTTCCGAGTACCAGTCATCCGCACTGTGCGTGTGATGTCGTCCTCTGTGTGTCGGTGGATAGCGAGTCACTGCGAGAATCGATAGACAGTATCCTGGAGCAGCAGGAAGTTAGTCCGATCTTGCATCTGGTGGAAACCGGAGCGGAGTCGATCGACTGGGGTGAACTGACGGGCCGCTGGAACGTTCAAATTCACCGCCTGCCCGGAGAAAAGTCCCCGCTGAACGCGGCGGAACAGATCGCCGCAACGCTCCGCACTCCCTACTTGGCGGTCCAGCATCCACTCTGCCCCACTCTGCCCCAGCCTGCCCTGGCGACTCGCCCTGTCGATCCGCACGCTGCTCGATCAGGGGGCGGAGTTATTCGTTGGCAGCCTGGTCGACGAGGACTCGTCGGACAGTCATGACGACGCCCCGAATCATACCCTGCCTGATTTGGTGCCATGGTCACTAGTGATCCGCCGGGCCACGCTGGCGGACCTGAATGGCTCCTGGTTTGGAGACCACGAGGGATGCGGACCTTTGATTCAGGAGGCAGCTCGCCAAGGGCGTGCGATGGCAATCAGCCCCAGACCGGTGCTGGATGCTGCCTTAACCATGGAGGAACGGATCAGCGGGATCATCCGCCGCGTTGCCCCCCCTCCGTCGTCAGTCCATCAGTACCGTCCGCAGCAGATCACGTCAGCTCCCGTCCCCTGCGATGTGGTGCTGCCGTTTAAGGGGCAACTGGATTACGTACGAGAGGCACTTGACAGCCTGTTGAACCAGCAATTCGTTCAGCCCATCATTCATCTGATCGACGATACGACGGAATCTGATACCACTGATTTTCTCAATGAATGGGCCCGGCACCCGCAGTTACGGGTTTATCGCAATCGTGAGAATGTGGGACAGTTCCAGTCCTTTAACAACGTGGCCCCCTACTGGGAAACGGACCTTGTGGCTGTTCAGGATGCGGATGACATCAGCTTGCCACATCGTCTGCACTGGGCAATTCAGATGCTTCAGGCGAGCGGTGCGGACTATTTCGGCGGAGCTGTTGAACTGTTCGGAGACGAAGACCTGATTCGTCCGGTGATGTCGGAGACGACGGAGTTGGCGCGGATGCGTCGGGCGGACTATCGGCGATCATTTTATCCGCTGTGGTCAAAGACGGACTACTTTCTGGAGAACCCGACGGCCGTGTTTCGGACCGCGATGTTCCGGGAGATGGGAGGGTACGCGGACTTTGGCAGCCGGTTGATGAATCGCACGAGTCTGGACACCGAGTTTCAGTTACGTTGCCTGTACCGGGGGGTACGTTTTGCGATCACCCGGGAGATCGTCACTCGCTATCGGGTCCACCCGGAATCGGCAACACAGAATCGGCAGACCGGCTGGGGGACCACGCCCCGCGCTGCTTCGATTCGCCAGCTGGAAGAACGCTGCCGGATCTTTCGGAGTGGGAATTTCGATCCCCGATTGTTTGGCGCTCTGGGCCGTTACACTCATTTGACCGAGCGATGGAACGGATGAATGTTAGCATCCCGCGTTTTTTTCGAAAAGATTTCGTCGATGTTGGTCCTTCTTTCGGTGTCCAGTGCCACTCATGTCGCCCCCCCTCTACGCTCTGCTGATCGGCGTCAATCGGTATCAGGCCGAGTTCATCCCACCCCTTCAGGGGTGCCGAAACGATGTGGAACTCATGGCCTCGATTCTCCGGTCGCGTTTTAACCTGGAAGAAAACCATCTGCGAATCCTCGTTGATGAGCAGGCCACGCACGCGGGGATCGAGCGGGCCTTTCGTGAACACCTGATTGACCGGGCTCGTGCGGCGCAGTCCTCAGGGGAGGCGTCCCCGGCTTTTCTGCTGCATTTCAGCGGGCATGGTTCTCGGGCCGTTGATGCCCGTGGGCAAAAAGTGGCTGGCGTCGATGAGACCATGGTCCCGTATGACAGTCGACAAGCGGGAGTGCTCGACATCAAGGATTGGGAACTGGGAGGCTGGCTCGAAGAGCTGGCCCAGTATTCGCAGAACATTACCGTCGTTCTCGACTGCTGTCACTCGGGGTCCGGCACACGCGATATCGAAGTGGCAACGCGACAATGCCCGCCGGATTATCGCCCCCAGCCCACGCGTTCGACGACGATCACACCGGGAACTCGGAGTACCGGAGACGAAGGCGAAAAGCCGCTGCGGCATGTCCTGTTAGCTGCCTGTAGTCACACCGAATCAGCCAAAGAGTGGAAAGATCAGACGCCCGAGGGTGAGCGGCTCTATGGGGCTTTTACGTTCACGCTGGCCGAAGAACTGAGCAAGACGCCTGCCGATAATGCCACGTACCGCGAGCTTCATCAACGCGTTGTGCGGCGCATCATCCAGCGGGGAATTGCCCAGACACCCCAGTGCGAAGGCGAACGGGATCGCACTCTGTTTGGTGGTACTTGTGCGCCGCGTGCGCATTGGATCTGTGTCATCGAGCAGCAGGGCCAACGCGTTCGGATCGATGCGGGAAGTGTTCATGGCCTGGCCGTGGGAAACGAGCTATTGGTCTTTCCGCCGCGAACGGGAGCCCAGGCCCAATCGCCGTCCGAGTCCTCCCCCCCATTGGCCCGGCTCAGGGTCGTCGAACGCGGTGCGGTGATGAGCTGGTGTCAGATCGTCGATGGCGAATGCTCTCTGGAACCGGGGTGCGGGGTCCAGCCGCTACAGTTTGGCTCTCAGCTGCTCCGGACAGTATCACTGGCCCGAACCAGCTCGGCTGCGAGTCAGATGCTGGAGCAGTCCCTGTCTCAACCAGAATTTGCGGGACTGATTCAGATCACTCAAGAGGGGGTGGCTGACCTGTCGGTGGTTTCGTCGCCTCTAGGAGAGGGGCTGTTTGACAATACGGAACAGCCGCTGGAATCACCCGTCTGGACCACCGACCGGGAGCAACTGGTGCGGTCGATTCGCAAGTGGGCTCGGCATCTCAACGCCCTGCGAATTGAGAACCCGTCACCCGATTCAAAGCTGCGTGGGCAAGTGGGCATTGAAATCCAGCTCTCCGGTGGTCTGACGATTGCGCAGTCCGGACGGATTGTGGAGGCCGGTGAGCAGCCAGTCGACATGCAACTGGTGATTACCAACCGATCGGACGAGCCGCTGTATATGAACGTGCTGGCCTTTGGATATGACGGCTCGGTGGGGCTGGTCTGGCCGATGGACGGTGAGAAGGTGGCTGTCCCCGCAGGCAAGTCCAAGACGATCCATGATCTCCAGCTGTCATTTCCGGGCGGACGTGATCGGACTCAGGTTCGTGAATCGATCAAGGTGTTTGCGACGCGGTCACCGACTGAGTTCGATCTGCTGACGATGAATGCCGATGGACAACATGCTGCTTCGGGAACTCGATCGAGTGCTGAGATATCATGGACTGGACCACTGGGCGAATTGCTGGTGCAGGCCGCACAGGGGGCCGGAACGCGATTGATTCAGCCGAAGACGGTCCGCGCCGAGGAAGACTGGGCCACGGTGGAACTGATCTACCAGCTCGTCCGTCCGCGACATGAATGCGAACAGACCATGCAAGGTGGTTTGTCTGTCGCTGTTCCCGGAACCGGCAGTGTGGTGGCTGCTCCGGCAGGATTTATGGGGACTCTGCGAGCCATCACACGGACGCCGATGTCGAGTACGGGCGAGGTCACGCGGGCCAGCACCGTCGCTGATCCGTTTCTGGAATCACTGGAGATCGTGGGGCAGCGGACAGAGTCCTTTGAGCTGGATGCGGACAATGTCGCCCGTGCTCAGATTACCCCGCAGACTCCGCTGCGAGTGGAGTGGGGGCCCGCTCAACGCGGCCAGGGAGCAGAGGGCGAGGAACTGATTCTGGCCATGGCGCTGGATGGAGAGCTGTGTTATCCCGTGGGATATGCGGCAGCCACCAGCCCGACCTTGGATATTACGTGGTTGCCTCCCCAGGCAGAGGCCCCTTCCGAAGGGGTGGGTACCCGTAGCGTGGCAGGATCGCTGAAGCTCTACTTCTATCGCTGTATGAAGTGGGAATCGGGATCGCTTGGCCTGCAGAGGGTCCGCTGGTTGCCGCTCGAACAGTGTGTGGCGGCTCCTTGGGAACCGGGGGAGAAGATTCGCCGTACCGCCACGGGCGAAGTCCGCAAACGTCCCCTCAATCCCCAGGAAGTCCGTCCTCAGCACAACATCCTGCTTTTGATTCACGGCGGACTGGGGGATGTCGAGTCGATGCTGACCGAAGTCGGTCCCTTGGTGGAACGATCCCAGAGGACGTACGACCATGTGTTGGCGTTCGCCTATGAAACCATCGGTACCCCGCTACTGGAAAGTGCGACCCAACTGGCCCAGGCATTGGCGGGACTCGGACTCGTGGCCGGGAACCGGGTGGATTTGATGGCATCCGGGATGGGAGCGCTCGTTGCCCGCTCAGCGATTGAAATGCTGGGGGCTGATCAGCGTGTCAGCCGGTGCCTGCTGGCAGGGCCACCCAATACAGGAACGTTCCTGGCCAAGTCCCAGAACCTGATTCAGTGGCTGGGAACATTGGCAGCCGTACAGTCACTGCTGACCTCGTCGGGGTTGTCCCCGACGTTGGCCCATGCCGCCAGCCTGCTCCAGATGGGAGCGATGGGGGCCATCAATCAAGCGTCAGCCGTGCGCGATCTGCAACCACAGTCGGAGTTCCTTAAGGCCCTCAACGCCTCGAATCCACCTCGACAGGTGCCCTACACGATCCTGGCTGGAGTCGCGGAATTACCGCCCGCAATGGTCGGTCTGGCTCGCCGAATGGCTGACTCGGCCCTGTCGATGATATTTGATGATGAACATGACATGTTCTGCAGCCAGACCAGCATGCGGACCCTGCGTAACGGTCATTTTCCGATCGACTGTCTGCAAATCCAGACGGTCCAGGCGGACCACTTCACCTACTGGACGGAACCGGCAACCGCCGAACACGTGATCGAATGGATTCGAGGAGCCTAACCACTGGTTGCCACTCGACCACAGTGGTCTCTACGAGGTCACTGTCAGGCCGGAATGACATCGGGCTGGCGAGCCTGTGCCATGGTATGCAGTGAACGCCAATCGATGGCGACTGTTCCCCCGGTGGCTTCGTGCTGGACCGACCAGTTCTGAAGGAGGTCCAGACACGCATGGTCCACATAGTCGAGTTGCTCCAGATTCACATGAAGATGCACACCCCGGGGGACCGACTCGATGGCCTTGGCAAACTGCGGAAGCCTTACAAATGTGGCGGAACCGATCAGAGACAGAGTCGCGGACTTTCCGTCAGCGTTGTAGACCAGTTTGGTCTCCAGGTGCGAGAACGTGTACAGCAACTTGACGATCGCTAGTCCGAAGCCCACCATGACTCCCGACAGCAGATCTTTGCAGACGATGACCAGCACCGTGGAGAAATAGATCCCGACTTCGCTCCATCCAAACTGCCGCAAGTTCTTGATGGTTTTGAGGTCGATCAGTTTGAAACCGGTGTAAACCAGGATGGCCGCCAGGCATGCGGTGGGGATCATTTTCAAGAGCCAGGATAGCCCGACGATAAAGACCAGCAGCCAGACGCCGTGCAGGATCGCGGACAGACGGGTTTTCCCTCCCGCCTGAATGTTGGCTGTACTCCGAACGATCACCCCGGTCATTGGAAGCGCACCGTAAAGGCCGCACAGGAAGTTTCCCAGTCCCTGCGCGACCAGTTCCTTGTCGTACTGCGTGCGGGGGCCGTTTTGCACCTGATCGACAGCAGTACAGCACAGAAGTGTCTCGGCGCTGGCCACGACCGCCATCAGAATTGCAGCCGGAATCAATTCTCCCCACGGGGCGGTTTCCAGCATCGACCATTTGGGGAATCGGATCTCATCCACCATCGAAGCTGGAACATCGACGTACAGGATCGGCATAACCAGAAACACGGCCAGCCCGGTCCCGGCGATTACGGCGATCAGCCCCGGAGGAATCAGCTGTAATTTCTTGGGGGCCAGGGATTTCCATCCGGCAAGAACGAGTATCGTGACGATTCCCACGCAGGCCGCCAGGAAGTGGTTTTTCACGCCGCCGAACAAGGTGTCGAATCGGGAATTGACGGCCGCGAGCGCTGCGGCCGCATCATCATGATGGTTCGATCGCAATGTATGCTCGGCTTGCCGGGCGGTCTGGATGGTCTCGTCAAGCATCGTCTTGAGGCTGACGACTCGTGCCTGATTGGAAGCGTAGGACGTGGAGAGCGCTGCGGAGGTGGATTGCAGCTCCGCCACGATGAGGGCCTGTTCATCGGCCATCGTTGAGAGGTTAACTTCACCTGTTCCGGAGGCCGTAAGTCGATCGAGGACATTCACTCGCAATGTCTGCTGGCGTCGTTGAAGCTGACGCATTGCCGAAATCTGAGCCTTCTGCGAGCCACGCTCAGCACTTTCTGGAAAGCCAACGGCTCCCAGACTTTGCATGATTGTTCGCGGCATGGCGATGAGGTTTTTAATCCCGCTGCTCTCGGGGGCCTTGTCAAACATCACGTGAAACTGGCTGGCCAGAATCAGGACACCAATTCCCGCCAGCATCCCTCGCACCACTGCCGGTGATACAGCCCGGAACCACGTGCCGACTTTCATCAGACCCGCAAGAATTTGAATGATCCCGGACATCAGCACGATCACGCCCAGCATGTCCAGACCGTATTTCTGGACCGCCTGATAGACGATAACCGTCAATCCTGCGGCTGGTCCGCTGACCTGAAGTGGACATCCAGCCAGCGCTCCCACAACTAGCCCTCCGATGATCCCGGTCACCAATCCCGCACTCACCGGAACACCCGAGGCGATTGCAATCCCCATGCACAGGGGAAGGGCCACGAGAAACACGACCACGGACGCCAGAATGTCCTGTTGGACTGTTCCCGGCTGTGAAGGTGTTATCAGCTTGGGCGTGGTCATGAGGAACTCCGCATGGGGAATGAACGGACGTTGGGCCGTTCATTCCCCCGCAATGCGCATGCCATGTGACCAAAATACTTGACAAGACCTTTCGTCCGCTAGTGGGTGGCCGACAAGTTCTGGAAACTCGCGGCGTTCTTCCGGGCCCCGAATGAGATCCCATGCACTTTTTCAACGGTGGCCGACAGCCCGCTGGCTGGCATCGCCTCCTGAGACAGATAGCCGAGCATCATCCGGGTGATCCGTTCCGAAGTCAGCATTTCGATCTGAACACGCTGGACACGACGCATGGACGCCGACTCTTCCCCAGGAATCATCACGACGGTGCAGGGGGTGATCCGGGATTCTCCACCGCCGAATTCGTGAAACTGGCGGAGCACGCGCAGCTCATGCGCCAGATCGATCATCACCGTGAGGCGGACGACCTTGGGCAGCACCAACCGCCGCGTCGCCAGCCAGTGTTCCGATTCGGACTGATGAGCCCCCAGCCCGCGGATTTCCAGTTTCAATCCCTGCGACACGAAGTCCGCTTGGAGCGAGTGAAGTTTCTCCATGACGCTGTGATCGACCACATGCGACTGTGAAAGATCCACCACCACATGATTCCTCAGTTCCATGCCGTAGTGCATGATCTGGCTTCGCAGAGGGATCCAGTTACTGAAGACCGCCGGATTTTGGGTTCGAATCACACAGGGGCCTTCCGGGCTGTGCTCGACGTCTACCGAAACACTAAACAGCGAGCGGAGAGGGACTTCGTGGTAGAGATGGAACAGGAAGTTCACGACGATCCCAATCGCAATTCCGATCAACAGGTCCGTCGCCAGCACCCCGATGAGGGTCGAAACAAAGATGACCAGCTGTTCGCGACCGATATGTGCCACATGGGCAAACTCTTTCGGCGAAGCCAGGCGGAAACCCGTGTAGACCAGCATGGCAGCCAAAGCGGCCATTGGGATCTGATGAATGAACCCCGGCAGCAGCGCCACAAAAGCCAGGATGCACAATCCGTGCGTCACACCAGCCAGGCGGGTTCGGGCTCCGTTGTCGATATTGGCTTTGCTGCGGACGATCTCGGAGATCATCGGCAAGCCCCCCAGGCTCGCCGCGATGGTATTGGCCACGCCAATCGCCAGCAGATCCTTGTTCATATTGGTCTTGCGTTTCAGGGGATCCAAAGTGTCGATAGCCTTGGCACTCAGCAGCGATTCCAGGCTACCAATCAGGGCGAACATCAGGACCCACTTCCAGGCGGCCATCAGTTCCAGGGCTCGAAAATCAGGGCTGGTGAGGGCCTTGATCAGATTGGCGGGGACGCTGACCAGGAACTGTTCACCCAGCGGGTACTCATGCTGTCCCAGCGTGTAGTTGCCGTTAGCGGAAAAATGCATCCAGGAGCCCATGAGCATGGCCACGATGATGACCACCATCTGGGCCGGAATTCGTCGGACCCATTGCTGTTTCATGAGCGGTAATCCAAACAATACCGCCAGGCTGATTCCACCAATCAGTGCGACACGGGGATTCATTCGCAGCAGGGAACTGGGGATCTGAGACAAGAGGTACAGTGGTTCCCCTTTGACATCCATCACGCCTACGGCGACATGAAACTGCTTGGAAATGATGATGATGCCGATCGCTGCCAGCAGTCCGTGAACTGCCGATGAGGGGAAGAATTCACCCAGGATTCCCGTTCGCAATAACCCGAATAGAATCTGAATGACCCCCGACGCTACGCCGACAGCCAGCATCATCCGGTAGGCCTGGTATTCGTCGAAGCCCATCCCTTTGAATTCGTTCACAGCTCCCAGCACGATGACGATCAGCCCGGCAGCGGGCCCCTTGATTGTCAATTCGGAATCACTGATCAGGGCACAGACCAGAGAACCGACAATGGCTGTCAGCACTCCCGCGACTGCGGGAACTCCACTGGCCAGCGAGATTCCCAGGCACAGCGGTAGTGCGATCAGAAACACCAGGAAACCCGAGAAGAGATCCTTCCCCAGTCGCTCACCAAGACACGTGGGCTCGGCCATCATGCCACTGGGGATCGGCAGCAATGCTTCAGACATCGAATCATCTCCCGGCAGGGTTTTCACGGAAGACCATGGAATTGTGGTCCAGTGCGGGAAACCTGCGGACGCGACTTAGGCAACTCCCATGCCATTGTCGGAAGTGATCCTTTGGTGCGATAATCCCTAGGAAAAAAACTCATTTCTTGTGACGACCGCTCTTCGCTTTGGTGCCGGAACACACAGGCTGGCATTTCGACGACCAGACGCAGCCGGTATAAGATCGAGTCGGCATTGAACGCGACCGAGGGCAACATGACGCATCGATTTCATCTCATCTGGCCCTTGGTGGCGTTGAGTCTGGCGCTCGCGATTTTGAGCGGGTATGCCGCCTTTGGTCTGGTACGGGAACAACGGGATGCGGCCGCCGATCTACGGGGCGAGGTCGAGCAGCACCGCTCGGTAGCTGAACTGGAAGAGTGTTTCATCGAGCTGATTGCGCTGGTCAAGGATCGCGTCCGTAAGATCGAATCTATTCACGAACGGGCCGATAGCCTGCTGAGGGAGAGCCGAAGTCGCCTGACGGATTCCAATGACCGCAAGCAGCTGGAGGCCATTGATAACGCATTTCACCAGCATCTGGCGGCATGGGATGCACTCCCCGAGGACGAGTCGGCCATCGATACTTCGGTGGTCTTTCGGCTGGCAGATCGCATGGATCGGGAATTGGTCCGCCCGAGCCATCAACTGGAAACGGCCTGTTCCTTACGGTTGCAGCAGACGGCGGAAGCGCATTCTCAGCTGTTGCGGAGGACCACCTGGGGGCTCGTGCTCGTGGGGGGGATTGGCGGGGTTGCGGGACTGGTGTTCGGGTTCGGGGTCTCGCAAGGGGTGTCTCGATCCATCCACCGGCTGCAGGTTCAGGTCCGTGACGCCGCTGGCAAGCTGGACCCTACCGCCTCGGAGATTGTGCTCACCGGGAATGGAAACGTGGTGGCCTTGCATGACGAGATGGACTCGCTGAGCGTCCGGATTGAACAGTTCGTGGCCAAGCTGCAACAACGGGATCGCGAAGTCCTGAGGTCGGAACAACTGGCCGCGCTGGGGCAGCTGGCAGCGGGCATGGCCCATGAAGTTCGCAACCCGTTGACCTCCATTAAATTGCTGGTGCAGTCGGAACTGGAATCGAGCAGTCCCGGGGGGATGGCCACGGAAGACCTGCGGGTAATCGTCAGTGAAGTCCTGCGAATGGAGCGTTCTCTTCAGCATTTTCTGGACTATGCCCGCCCCCCTTCCCTGGAGCGTCGGCGAATTGATCTGGGGACCGTGGTGCAGAGTGTCATGGGGTTGATTCGCGTCCGTGCCGCGAATCAAAAGGTCGACATGCAGCTGGTCGTGCCCGAGGTTGGAGTCGAAATCTCCGCCGATGAAAGCCAGATGCAACAGGTGGTCTTGAACCTGTCGTTGAATGCGCTCGATGTCATGCCCCGGGGGGGCCAGCTCATGTTCACTCTTCGTCGAGAGGGGGGCTGGGCCGAGTTGCTGGTTTCCGATACCGGTCCGGGGATTGCCATCGAGATTCAGGATCGACTGTTCCAGCCGTTTGCGACCAGCAAGGATACCGGGCTGGGGTTGGGGCTGGTCATTACGCGGCGGATCGTGGAGGCACACGGTGGGCAAGTGGGGGTTTTGCCAATGGAACCACCGGGAACCACGATGAAAGTGACTCTGCCCGCCGAGTTCTCTGGCCGGTGACGAGGAGGGAGATCTGTTTCCGAGGGCGACGAGTGCTACTGAACGCGCGGTGATCCCTCCCTCCACTTTGCCAGTCTGTTACCATGCGGGCTGGCATGATGGTTGCACTACACACTTGCTTCAGGGGCTCTCCGCGTGCTGGCGGGTGGTCCCGCATGGCCTTTCAGGATTCAACGCATGCGCCCCCGGTTATTGGTGATCGATGACGAGCCCGCGATCCAGCATGCCTTTGCGCGGGCCTATCGCGATCTGGATTTTGAGCTGACGCAGGCCACGAGTGCTGCCGATGGTGTGGAGAAGTTTCAGTCCTGCCAGCCGGATGTGGTGGTGCTGGATGTGCATCTGCCTGACGCGACGGGACTCCAGACCTATCACCGCCTGCAGGCACTGGACGCGCGCGTTCCGGTCATTCTGATCACGGGACACGGTACGACCGATCTGGCGATTCAGGCGATCAGCGAAGGGGCATTCGAGTACCTGCTGAAGCCGCCCGATCTGCCCGTATTGAAGGATGTCATTGATCGCGCCTTGCGTGCCAGCCGACTGATGCGGGAGCCCGCAGCGATGGCCGAGGTCGAGCCCACGTCTGAATCTGTCGACATGCTGATTGGACGCTGTCCCGCCATGCAGGAGGTGTACAAGGCCATTGGCCGCGTCGCGAAACAGGATGTGACGGTCATTATTCGGGGAGAGAGCGGAACGGGCAAAGAGTTGGTTGCCCGCGCTCTCTACCAGCACTCGCGACGAGCCGACAAACCGTTCATGGCGATCAACTGTGCCGCGATCCCGGACCAACTCCTGGAAAGTGAGCTGTTTGGTCACGAAAAAGGTGCCTTCACCGGGGCGGACCGTAAGCATATCGGACGATTCGAGCAGTGTCATGGCGGGACGATCTTCCTTGATGAGGTCGGTGATATGAGCCCCATGACGCAGGCTAAAATCCTGCGGCTGATTCAAGAGCAACGCTTCGAACGGGTCGGCGGGACCACCGCGATTCAGACGGATGTTCGGCTGATTTCCGCGACGAATGCCGATCTGGAAGCCATGTCTGAGGATGGCCGGTTTCGTCGCGATCTGTACTTTCGGCTCAATGTATTCACGATTCCCCTGCCTCCATTGCGTGAACGGGGGGATGATTTGCAACTGCTGATTCAACATTACCTGCGGCGGTTGGGGCGAGAGCTGGGGCAACCGGACTCCCAGATCGCAGACAGTGCCCTGGAGGTGCTTCGCAATTACCAGTGGCCAGGAAACGTACGTGAGCTGCAAAGCGTGCTCAAGCAGACATTGCTTCAGGCGAACGGAGCTGTCTTGCTGCCGGATTTCCTGCCGGAATCCGTCCGAATGGGGGGAAGCCGCTCCGAAGCGGGCGGGCTTCTTCCCACAGCAGGTTCGACGACCGACTGGGACACTTTTGTCCAGCAGCGGATCGACCAGAACAGCGAGAATCTGTATGCCGAAGGGTTGGAACTGATGGAGCGGGAATTACTCCTGCGAATTCTGCGACATACTGATGGAAATCAGGT
>QWPB01000053.1 GCA_003671275.1 Planctomycetota bacterium
GCTGGCCTTCAAATGTGTCGCCAGCGAGTTCCATCTCATTGTTGAGCAGTCCCAGTCGCTTGGATTTGCCTTCCAGCATTCCGACGATCCGCTTGGCATTCGGTGAACCGCTGGCTTCGACAGCCTTAGCCATCTCTCCCAGGGCTGCGACAGCTTCTTCCGTCAATTCGGCGTTCTCGAGAATCTCCGCGGCCATCATTGCGAATTGGATTTCATCATCAACCAGTTCACCGGTCTGAAGATCTTTCACCAGTTCCGCGATCAAGCTCTTGCGTTCTTCCGGCTTCAGGTCAGCCATTCCCTGAATCTTCTGCATCTTGAGCATCTGCTTCGCGAAGTTTGCGACGGGAGCCCGCTGATCTTTCAGTGAGGCCGCAATGAATGCTTCGCGATCCTTGGCGGCCGTTTCGTCACCAAACTGGCTGCGCAGCTGAAGCGTCTGAAACTTGATGCCGACAGCCTGTTCGAGCAGGGTATCGTCAATTTCGCGGGACATCAGTTCATCCGCGACCTTGCTGAGCTTGTTGAGGTGCTCCAAGATCCCTTCCGGAGTGCGGGTCTTCGGAGGGGTCCGCATCAGCCGGCCCACAAACAGATTCAGAACCTTGGAGTCGTTGCCTTCCGGGACCGCAAATGGGTCCACCGGTTTGGCAACGCCTTCGGGCTTTTCACCGGCTTCAGCGGCTGGCTTGGGCTGGGGCTTCTCTTCTGACCGGACGAATCCATTTCCGACCACCATCACTGCCAGCGCTGCGGCCAGCCACACCCGATGTCGAACCATCGCCGAACTCCTCAAGACAAATCAGCCCCATCGGTCGGGGCCCGGTTGGTTTCCATCATCAGATGAGCCAGTACCACCAACCTGCCATGCGGTTCGATGAACCGTCAGCGAGATACGGACATGCACTGATGTTGATGCGGTCATCGTAACAGGAAAACCAATGGTACGGCTAGCTGTCGAATACCTAGCCTCCCAGATTTTGTTTCGGCGGCCAGTCCGTGGTCCTGCTGTTAGCAGGCATGCAAACCCTCTTGGGCGTTGCTTCGAACCCGGCAACGAAATAGATTTCCATGGTCTCCGCTTAATCGAAGGGATCATCCAGCGATGGGAAAGTCATCACGGAAGCCTCCCGAAAACCCGTTGCCCCCCCCGGCATGGCCAGCGGGATTCGATCCGCAGGGGCTGTACTACAACCGGCGGCTGGTTTACGGGGTACTGGTGATTCTGAGCTGCCTGATGCTGCCGGATGCGATTCCGCAGTACACGTTGCTGCATGGCAAGCTTCGCGAGTGGACAGACACGGTGCTGGATGTGACCGGATTGTGGCAGGGGAGTTGGGAGCTGTTTGCCCCCACGCCGGACCATGTGAATGTGCGGGTCGGGGCCACGATGACCTGGGAAGAGGGAGCCGACACCGAGTGGATGCAGCCCGATTGGCACAGCATGTCACCGCTCGCCCGGACGCGATATTTTCGCCAGATGTCCTACTACGACAACTTGGCTCGATTGGCCAACGAGCATTCGTCATCGGCATTCTGCGAACATCTGGCCCGCGAGCAGACGGCCCGAACTTATAACAAGTTGACCTCGATCACATTGTTTCAGCAGAGAGATGTCATTCCGCCGCCCGACCAGCAGTGGAGAGCGGCCTATACCGCGCCGCATTTTTCCAGTCGGCAAAAACTGATGATCTGGGTGCCTGATGCCCACTGATATTCGAAGCTCTTGGTGGACCGCTGTGGACAATTTCTGGATGCAGCCCAGCGATCTGCGGATGCTGGGGGTATTGCGGCGTTGCTATGGCGTTTTGCTGGTAATTTGGACGGTCTGGATGGGGATTGATCGTCAGCTGTTTTTTGGCCAAAGCACATGGCTGCCCGCCGAGGCGTCTCGATTTGTTGTCGACCCCGATGTCTGGTCCCTGTACTCCTTGGTGCCTGATACGCAGTTTTATGTCACCACCACATTACTGCTGTTGGCTCTGTGTGGTATCGCGTTGACAGCTGGAATCCGGCCGCGCATCACAGCCGCCGCCTGTTTCCTGCTGCTGGTGGCCACTCAGCACGCCAACAACATGCTGATCGACAGCGAAGATGCTGTCTTCCGGCTGTTTGCATTTTACCTGATCTTTGTCCCTCCATCCGATCAGCTTCAGATGTTTGGACCGGAGTCACTTGCGAACAGCCCATCGGTGCATCGCTTTCCCGCCTGGCCGCTCCGGTTGTTTCAGATCCAGATGTGTCTGATCTACGGCTGCTCGGCGATTCAGAAGTCGGATGGAATCGAGTGGATTGATGGAACCGCGTTGTATTACGTGTTTCGGCTCGATGACAGTGTCAAATTCCCCATGCCTGCCTTCTTGACCGAGTCGCTGATCCTGCTGCGGATGATGACATGGTGCGTGCTGGCGTTTGAGCTGTTGGCTCCCGTGCTGCTGTGGTGGGCTCCCACGCGGCGGGCGACGCTGGTCGTCGCCGTCAGCTTTCATCTACTGACCCATTACAGCATGAACCTGCACCTGTTTCATGGAATCATGTTGACAGGGCTGCTGAGCTTTTTGAAATACGAGGAATGGGAGTCCCTGAAGGGGCGGGTTCAGCGGTGGTTCTCTCGAAAGGGATAGCTCGGAAACGGGGATCTCTATTGACGCACGCAGTGCCGCGTGACACTCGATGGCCGGATTCAGGGGACCGTTACGCGATCACTTCACGGAGCACTTCGGCGTTTTCGGGCAGTAAGGGGTATTCTTCGCCATTCGTGCCGCGGATCGTCTGGTGCGGGTGGATTCCCAATAGGTGGTACATCGTTGCCAGCAATGATTTGGGCGAAACCGGACGGTCAGTAACATCGCTTGCGATGGCATCGGTACCCCCGATCACCTGTCCACGCTTCACGCCCCCACCCACAAACAGGGTGCTGTACGCTCGTGACCAGTGATCGCGTCCACCCCCGCTGACGTTCGTCTGAATGCGGGGGGTCCGCCCGTGTTCGCTCATCAGTACGACCAGCGTATCGTCGAGCATTCCACGCTCTTCCAAGTCCAATATCAGACCCGACAGGGCCCGGTCTAATCCCGGCAACAGCTGGTCGACCATGCGGGGGAAATGCTCATAGTGCGTGTCCCACGCATCCCCCGCGAGGCCGTATTCGTCCCAGAAGACCGACACGAGCCGTGTACCCGCTTCGACCATCCGCCGAGCTGCCAGACACGATTGACCAAACAGCGTCCGACCATAGCGATCCTTGAGGGCCTCATTCTCGGTGCGGATGTCGAGCGCCTCCCGGACCTTGGGAGAGGACACCACGTTGTAGGCCATCTGCTGGTACTGGCTATAATTCCCTCCCAGGATGGTCTGTTCCAGATCGCGTCGCGAGTCATCGAACTGGTCGACCAGCGACCGCCGCCGATTCAGCCGGTCGATCGCCACATCGGGCAACGTGTCAGTTGCTGCCAGCCGGAAATGGCTGTTCGTGGAACACCCCAAGTACGGCTCGGGACCGACATATTCAAATCCGGGGCGGGCTTTCCGAATCGATTTGGTGCCCTGGCCGAGGAATTCGGTCCACACGGGATTGGCGGACGCTCCGAGAAAAGCACCGTATGGCCCCGCCCGGAACGGTTGATCTGACCGTTTACTGCTGAAGGGGAACGGCAGGGCAACGTTTTGCACAACCTCGGCAGGGTGCCCGCCACGCGCGATCCGATCGTAATACTCGACGCACGAACCAAAGTACGGGTGGTGCCGCTCATCGCGGGGGTTCAGCTCCATGCTGACATCGATATTGGACACCCCGGTCATGGCAAACGCCACCCCGTGCAGCGGGTACGGGTGAGTCACGGACCGGATCACCGTCGTCCGGTCCATCACTCGGGCCAGATGCGGCAGGTGCTCGCACACGTCCAGTCCCGGCAGGGATGACGGAATCGGTTGCATTGATCCCCGGATTTCAACCGGAGCCTGCGGCTTCATGTCGAAGGTTTCGAGCTGACTGGGCGATCCATACAGGAAGAGAACAATACAGTTCTTCGCTTTTCCAAAACCGTCCGCCGGAGCCGCAACCGCCGCCTGGGATTCTGCCTGGAGCAATCCGGCCAGCCCGAGGCCGCCGACCGACGAACCTCCAACCTGCAGCAGATCGCGCCGCGTGAAACCATCACAGAGTGTCTTCGGCGAACCGAGAACGCGCCACATGTTCGTTCTCCCGGGAACAAGGATCAATTGAACTTTATTCGACAACTCCGCCTGCCGCAATCAGAAAACTGCGGATATCTCAACAAGGAATCGACTCGGGGCCGAAGGGGGGCTCATCAACCCGTACACTTGTGATTCGGTAATCTCTCTGCTGATAATATCGTTACATCTCTGGAATCACCTTGTCAAAGGCATCCCATGCGACCGATTCGTGTTGCACTCCCTCTGTTGGCCCTGGCTCTCATGACTGCAGCTGTTTATTCCGCTCCTCCAGAAAAAGAAAGCTTTGGAAAGACTCAGAAGGGAGATGCGGTGGACCGCTATACACTTCGGAACAAATCGGGCGTGGTCGCTCGATTGAGCACGCGCGGTGCCACCCTGACCGAACTGCAGGTGCCTGACAAAAAGGGCCAGCTGGTCGATGTTGTTCTGGGTTTTGATGAACTGGCCGGGTATGAAGGGGACACCAACCAGCACTTTGGCTGCACGACTGGTCGCGTTGCAAATCGCATTGCCAAGGGGAAATTCACGCTGGAAGGTAAAGAGTATCAGCTGGCCATCAATAACGGGGTGAACCACCTGCACGGAGGCGTCGAGCGGAATCTTGGTCAGGTCGTCTGGATCGCCGAACCGTTCGAAAATGAAAAGGGCCCGGGAGTGATCTTCCGTTATAGCAGTCCGGATGGCGAAGAAGGGTTCCCCGGCAAACTGGATGTAACCGTGGCCTACCAGTTGACCCACGAAAATGAAGTGCGGATCGACTATGTCGCTACCACTGACAAATCGACCCCGGTCAACCTGACCAATCACAGCTACTTCAATCTGAGTGGTGAAGGCAGCGTGACGGTACTCGACCATGAAGTGACCCTCCATGCGGACAGCTACACCCCTGCGGATGAGAATCTGATTCCGACGGGGCAGATTGCATCCGTCGAAGGAACGCCGCTCGATTTCCGCAAATCGACGCGGATCGGCGAGCGAATCGCTCAGCTGGATGAGACCCCCTTCATGGGGTACGACCACAATTTCGTGTGCAATGGAAAGGCGGGCGACCTCCGCGAAATCGCCAAGGTGAAAGACCCTGCATCAGGGCGTGTCATGACGGTGTTGACCACCGAACCGGGCGTGCAGTTCTACACGGGAAACTTCCTGAAGGGCCAGAAGGGCAAGGGAGGCAAGGTCTACAACCGCCGCAGCGCGATGTGCCTGGAAACTCAGCACTACCCGGACTCTGTGAACCATCCCGAGTTTCCAACGACAATCCTGAAGCCGGGTGACAAATATACGCAAACCTGCGTCTATCGGTTCCACGCCGAGTAGTCGCAGTTGAGTCTTCACCTCAGGATGGTCAAGCGACCACGGCCCGCCCGCGATCATCGTGGACGGGCTTTTTTTCTGGGAAGACGTGGAGTCATCCACCACCGGGAAACTGCTCCGGTCGGGTCGGAGCGAACATGATTACCCCGGTATCACTGATGTGGCGGAACACGAAAGCCGTTTCGGAATGGGTTAACAGGCTCGGCAAACAGGAACATCTGCCTCACGGAATCAGCGGCATGGACATTCCTGTCTGTGCGTTTACATGACCGATTCTGAAGCGGTTCTAATTGTCGTCTTCGTCTTCATCCTCGTCATCTTCATAGTCCGGATGCAGCGGGTGATTTGGATCGAAGAAGAAGTCGCCCAGCCCCATGGGTACAGCATTCCCGCCCAGGGCGTGGCTCTTGCGTTCGGCCATTGATTGCAGGTCAATGGCATCATCACCGAGGCAGGCCTGAAGCGAGGCACGCCATGCGGCGTCTTTGGCCAAGGGATGCGTCGGATCGGCAGCCACCATCTTGAGGGCGTACCGTAACACGTTGATTCCGTCACGAGTTGAGAAATCGAGTTTGAGCTGATGAGAGTTCTGGAGGAACTCAACGGTCAGATCGAGCATCTCCTCGTCGGCGAATGGCAGGTGATACTTCAGGATCGCCATCTCGTCCTGACGTGTCGGGTGACCGAGGGTCAATGTGGGCTGCAATCGACTCAGGATGTAGTCGGGGATCTCGTAGGTCGAATCATCCTCGTTCATCGTCACCGCACATCGAAAGTTCGGATGAGCATGGATCGTGATTCCGGCGACAATCGATTCGACATACCGCCGATGGTCCAGCAACGGGGCCAGGCTGGCCCAGGACTTCTCATTCATCCGATTCCCTTCATCGAGCACCACCACCCCACCACGGAGCATGGCGGTGACCAGTGGGCTGGCCTGATACTGGATCTTGCCACTTTCGGCCAGCACCGGCGAGATCAGCAAATCCTCGGGCCGCGTGTCAGCGGTACACTGATAGATATACAGTTCCTGCTTCCTCGCATGCGCAGCTGCAATTCCCAGTGTGGTCTTTCCGATTCCCGGTGAACCAATCAATCGCGGAGCCAGCGGGAGATCGCGTTCATCGACCACCAGCCAGCAGGCCAGCAATTGCTTGAGAACTTCACGCTGGCCGATCCAATCCCCCTGAGAGGTATCGGGCCGAGACAGGTGGAGCCGAACTCCATCAAGATCAACAGTGGGATTCATCGAGAGGAACACTTTCCAGGACGCAGGCACGAACACGGCAGGTGGACGCTACTCCCGCGTCCGGATTATCACGGGTTCATACGGTGGAGGCGAGTGTCCCACCATGGAATTGCCGGCACTCGTCGGGAAGGCCGCGTTTCCCAGGCATTCCCTTTTCGGCAGCGTCCTCCGATCCACGAGACCACTGCACGCAATGATTCCCGAGACGGATGGGGGATGGCCTGATATCATCGCAGGTACTTCCACTCACTCGTTCAAGGCGGAATCATGGAATGCTTGCTCGATCGTTTTTTGAGGTATGTCCGCATTGACACTCAGTCGGATGAAAAGAGCTCATCGCTTCCCAGCACAGCCAAGCAGCTGGTTCTGAGTCAACGGCTGTATGAAGAGTGCCAGATGCTGGGGCTGGTGGATGTTTCGATGGACTCGCACGGGATCGTCATGGCGACCGTGCCCGCCACGGTGAAGCATTCGGCTCCGATGATCGTCTGGAACTCGCACGTTGACACGTCGCCCGAATACTCCGGCACCGGCGTCAATCCGATCGTGCATGACGACTATCGCGGTGGCGATCTGGTATTGCCCGGCGATCCGTCCAAGATCCTCCGGGTTCAAGAGAATCCCCACCTGAACGAGTTGTTCGGCAGGACCATTGTGACCACTGACGGAACGACGTTACTGGGCGCAGACGACAAAGCGGGAATTGCCATCATCATGACAGCTGCCGACCGCCTGATGCGGGATCGGTCGATTCCGTGTGGTCCGATTCGCGTGTGTTTTACCGTCGATGAAGAGGTGGGGCGGGGGATCGAAGGGGTCGACTTTCAGAAACTGGGTGGAGTGTGTGGTTACACCCTGGACTCGGGAGGCGTCGGGAGAATCGATACTGAGACGTTCTCCGCCGATCTGGCGATCGTCACCGTTAAGGGCCGCAATACGCACCCCTCCGTCGGCAAAGGGGTCATGGTGAATGCGGTACGGATTCTCAGTGACTTCATTTCCCGACTGCCGCGTCAGAATCTATCTCCGGAGACCACCGATGCCCGCGAAGGGTTCATGCACCCCTACCAGATTCAAGGCGGGGTTGCGGAAGCCACTTGCCGGATCATTCTGCGGGACTTCGAGACGGAACACCTGGCCCGTCAAAAGGAACTGCTCGAGCGAATTGCCGAAGGGCTGCGGGCCGTTTATTCCGAATGCCAAATCGTGATCGAGACCCGGAAACAGTACCGTAACATGCGGGACGGATTGCACATCGAACCGCGCGCCATTCCCAAGGCAATCGAGGCGGTACGCGCTGCGGGGATCGAACCGATCATGGATATCATCCGAGGAGGTACAGATGGGGCACAAATGACCGAACGCGGGCTGCCGACGCCGAATCTTTCCAGCGGGCAGTACAACCCGCATTCGCCATTGGAGTGGACTTGCGTCGAAGAGATGGAAACGGCGGCAAAAATTCTCGTCGAACTGGCCATTGCCTGGGGGAAGGAAGTGGCATAACCGTTCTTCAACCGGCTGATAATCAGAAGAACTGGTCAGGAGCATTCACGGCAGCACAGCGGTGGAGCTCCCAGGAGTCCCACACTCATCGCGTGGACGACTGCCCTTTTCGTGAGCATTTGAGATCCATTCTCCGGACCAATCGCTCCGATTCGTCAGTTTGCGAGAAAGTTGTTATTACACACGTCATGATGTTCGCAACTGTCCGCGAGGGATGTGGATTGATGTCGCTGACCGTCAAGCTGTTTGCCCGAGCCCGCGATTTGGCGGGTACGGGGACATTGGTGCTGGATCTTCCGGCAGGCAGTTCTATCGCAGATTTGCGGTCAGCGCTGGGGGAACGGGTGCCCGCGCTGAGCCCCTTACTGCCGGTCTTGCTTCTCGCGGTGAATGGTGAATATGCAGCGGAAGAATCGGTAATCCCGGAGGAAGCCGAGATCGCGGGATTTCCGCCTGTCAGTGGAGGGTGATCGTACTCGGTCGCCCAGAAAACGGCCTCCTTCTTTACCTAAACTGCCCGGACTTCTTCAGGCGGTTCCAACATCCGGAATCCCACCCTTCCGACAATTGGCGGCTGTGGAGAAACCTGTTCTAGTGACAACTGCGGTGATGATTGCTTGGGGGACAAGCGAACATCCAAACTGACCGGGGAAGCGGAGGAGTGCCCTTCTCGCCCCATTGGAGGCAGGCCCATGGCCTCGATCAAACTTGTTCTGGCGTTGCATAACCACCAGCCGGTGGGAAATTTTGATGGCGTCATTGAGGCCGCCTATCAAGATGCTTACGCCCCCCTCCTTGATCTGCTGGCCGAGTACCCCGAGATTGCGATCACGCTGCACTGCTCGGGGTCACTTCTGGAATGGATCGTCGAACATCGCCCGGAATACATCACCCGCGTGCGA
>QWPB01000120.1 GCA_003671275.1 Planctomycetota bacterium
TCATTTCCTTGGAATCACAGACATCGCACTTCCGAAGGATTCCGCTGTGAAGCGAGGCTTTTCCCCTGTCGCAATAAGCCCCCATCTGTTGGGGACACTACACTAGAAATGCACTTCAGGAAAGGCAGACAGGAATGTCTGCCCCACTGAATCAGTGGCATCGAGGTTCCTGACTGTTCGAGATGAAGGCGAATTCGCGGCACTGCTCTAGCGGAGAGCCGGGAATAAGACCGGGCTGATCAGTCAGGGCCGAGAAGACCTCAATTGAGGGATGCGTATGGCTTACGGGCGGGCGGCAGCCGTCTTTTCCGGTGTCCCCGAGCCCGGAGGCTCCGGGATGAACTGGTATCGGCCACGGCTGTCGGTGGCGATTTCTTGCAGGTTCTGTTCCCCTTCGCGCCCACCGAAACCGATCGTGTGGATTGGGATCAGCCGATGATTGGCTTCCCGAACGGCTCGTACACTGCGATACGAGAAGTCCCCGTCCGTCAGGAAATAAATCCGGTCCGGGTTCAACTGCAAAGCCATGAGCAATGCCCGCTCGGGATCGGTCTGACCTGTGGCCTTAGTCTGAAACACCCATTGCATCAAGGAACGAACGACCGAGGGATTGGCCTTCATCAGCCCCGGAGCGGGCATCGGGATCGGCTCCGTGTTAAAGAAGATTACGAAAAACTGCTGCTCGGCGGTCATCTGACCGACCGCGTGGAGTAACTCAATCTTGACGCGACCGAGGCGGTTTTTGGCCTCGCCGGGATAGGGGTAGTTCATACTTCTCGATGCGTCGACCACGAAGACGAATTTTTCTCCAACCAGATCCAGCCCAAAAAAACCTTCTTCGGAACCATCGCCCACCCCGGCACCATTTCCCGCTCCCTCCCCGGTTCCGTTACCCAATTCACCGATCAATTCGGTGTAATTCAGCGCCTCGCCCGTTCCCAGCGAGACGCCTTCGAAGGTCGCCACCGACGGTTGGGGCAGTTCAGACGAGTCGACCACCATGGAGGGAGCAGCGGACGACACGGTGCCGCCGCCGCGATCCGGATTCCATTCCGCCTGGACCAGCGTCGTCGAGAGAATCTCCACGGGTTCCGCCACTTCCGTGGAGATCCGCAACCCGGAATCGAGGGGGTGGACTGAGGGAGCGACCCACACGATCGCGGCACAAACCCCGATCAAGACCGCATGGCTCACTAGTGACACCCCCAGCGCCCCCCAAGAAATGGAGGCGGCGATCTTCATTGATGAGGGAACAGCTGTCACGAGGTCCGATTGTCTCCCGATATCTGTCGCAGCGGGTGAACGACCTATATACTCTTCGGATCAAACCCCCGAGTCACGCGATGGGTCGCGTCACATGCGACAAATTCGCTGCAATCGGACCACTCGATGACACGGCCCCGTGTCGCAGCCAGAAACGGCGAGTGCCGTAAAATCGGCGAATTCGGTCGGTTGCAGCGTCTGGCGCATTCCGAAAAGTCGGCTCAGTCCGCACGCGACAACGGGAACGCCGACTTTGCACACGCCAATCACGGCAGATGTCACGTTGTCGCGGTAGTGGAACCGACAACCTGAGACGACGGGTCGTTTCGGGTGTGGTGGCGTTTCCACGCAAACTTTACCTCACCGGAAAACTCGCTGATTGACATGGCGGATGGCTGCCGTACGATCAGTGAACGACTTTTCACGATCCCATTCTGGGATTGTTCCGCATTCCTGTCCCGCATTTTCGAACCAGACCCCGATGACACGATTCGGCAAAATCCTGGTCGTCCTGATTGCAGTCGCCAGCCTGGCATTTGCAGGGTTTGCGATTGTGGTCTTCCAGGGTGGGCCCAACTGGCCTCAAATTGCGTCCGATATGACGGACTACAAATTCACGTATGTCCCCGGTGAAAAACCGGTGTGGACCGTGGTTCTCGCACGGGGCGATGAGCAGATCGCCTCCGACCCCAATCTGGCCAAATGCATCGATCTCGCGCTGGCCGACAGATCCAAACGCCTGGAGACCGAGATCAAGGATTTCCAGGACCGCAAATCCCCACTGGAAGTGGAATTGGCCTCCCTGCAGGGGGGGATCAAGGTGGACGTCCCAGCCTTGGATAGCTACATACTGGGTGAACGGAAACGGTTAGCCGATCTGAACACTCAGTGGGACACCCTGAACAAACAGTCGCTGACCTTGACCGGCCAGGCGCAGGATGCCGAGAATCTGACCGCTGACAGGCGGAGCGAGGTCTTTCAGTTGACCGTTCAGCTGTCGGAAGTGCGGGCCGATGCCTTCCGGTTGGAGGCACTGAAACGCCAGATTTCAGAAGAGTTGGAGCAGGTGAACGGGAACTTGGAGCGGGCGGAAGAGCGTCGGCGCCAGCTTGAGTACAACCCACCTGCGGAACAGTAGCCACTCGGAACCATCCACTCGCCGAGCGAACACTACGCCCGGCGGTTCATCCACCTGCATCGAGTTCATCACGCCCTTTGAGCCATCGCGAGACGCCGGGAAACCGGAGGGACTACCATGTCATTCGTTGGAAAGATGCTTGTTGTTGTTCTGGTTGTCCTGAGCGTGCTGTTTATGGCACTCTCGGGCGGCGTGCTGGCGGTCCACAACAACTGGCGGACGAAGCATGACACGGTGCTGGGTCAACTGAAGGGAGCCCAGGAAGACTTTGCAGCGGCTCAGGCAAACGCCACCGCAATCAAACAGACTTCCCAAAAGGAAGTGGATGACGCCAAGAAATCCGCGGATACGGCGAATGCGGCACTCGCCACCCAGACCGATGAACTCGTCGCCCTGCAGAAGCAGGTCAACGAACTTCAGTTGCAGATGCAGACACAGACCGCCCTGGCGGAAACCAACTCCAAAGAATCCGATTTCCGTAATCAGGAGTCACTGAAACAACGGGCCGCCAATCGGACGTTGCAGGCCGCCCTCGATCAGTCCGCAGCCGATGTCCGGCAGCTGGAAGACGACAAGTTCGGACTCCAAGTCGAATTTGACAAGCTGAAAGCAGCGTACAACGAAGCCCAGGTTCGCACGACATACTTGGAAGGCGTTGCCAAGAAATACAAATGGGAAACCGACCCGCACAAAGTCGCGCGAATGGAAACCCCGCCCCCCCCCGTCGAAGGTCTTGTGAAGGTGGTCACCAAGGACAAGACCAACCGTCCCAAGTTTGTTGAAATCTCGATCGGGGCCGATGACGGTCTGATCAAGGGACACAAGATCGATGTCGTGCGGCTGGGCCTGGACGGCAAAGACTCCCAGTACATGGGCAAAATCCAACTCACCGATGTCGGCCCGGATCATGCGGTCGGGATTGTCATCGAAGCAGCCAAGAACGGCATAATTGAGGTCGGGGACAATGTCACCACAAAGCTCTGAGGATCCGCAGCCCGACGTTTACGTGGGTCTGCTGTTTGTTGCCGTTGCTGCGGTCATCACTGGGATCGTGTTTCTGGTCCTGGAATTGAACTCCTACGGCTGGCAATTCAAGTAATCGATGCGGGTGGCCCCGCGCGGACTGGACAACCGAGGTATTCCCGGAAACACTGGGATCACCCTGGAGGTTCTCCGCGTGCCCGTCCCCTCTCCCGCTCCCCACATCTTGCGACGGGTCTCCATTGGAGGCCTGCTGGCAATGTCCGTGGGTATGGGGATCTGTGTCATCGAGTTGCTGACGGAGTTTATCCGGCTGCGGCTGGGCGCTTTTGGGCACTACACGATCCTCGGCTGTGGCGTTTTATTCTCCATCTGGGGTATGAAGGAACTGCTATCGCACGGGTGGCCGCGGCTGGGGAAAAACGGCTTTGTGCGGAACCGATTCCATATCCCGACCGAGGGATGGGCATTTCTGCTGATTATGTTCGTACTGTTCGTGGGCTCGCTTCTGGGCCGGTCGAACCCGCTGATGCTGGTCTTCTCGATGATGGCCGGGGCTTTTGTCATCAATGGATGGTTGACGTTCACCTTCCTCAAGGGAGTCACCGTTCGCCGCGAGTTGCCCGAACGGGCCATGGCCGGCGAAACTTTTTCGGCGGGTCTGGCTCTGATGAATCGCAAGCCGTGGCTTTCTGCCTGGCTCATGACGGTTGAAGACATCATCACCGGACCGCAGACCGAGCTGCACCCCGAAGTGGTTTTTCTGCGGGTTCCGGCGGGACAGGAACAACAGGGGCACTATCAGCTGGTCCTGGCCAATCGGGGGGTCTACAGCTTTGGCCCCATCCATGTGGACACCCGGTTTCCCCTGGGGCTGGTCGAACGAGGACTCAATCTGACCCATCCCGGCACAATCCGGATCTACCCGCGTCTGGGGCGATTGTCCGCCAGCTGGCGGCGTCAGCTGGACCAGGCCAACGAGCAGTCCAACTCCCAGACAGCCCGTGGGGGAATCTTCCACGACGAGTTTCACAGTCTGCGCGGGTATCGGGCCGGGGACGATGTGCGGTCGATCCACTGGGCCACTTCCGCCCGACGCAACGAACTGATGGTTCGCGAGTATCGTGACAGCCGCGATCAGAGCCTGCTGATTCTGCTGGATGCCTATCTGCCGGTACGATTGTCGCCCCTGCAGCGAACCGAGTGGGAACGGGCATTGGGGTTCGCCGCGACGGTCTGCGTCGAGTCGGCCCACGCGCATCGGGACAGCCGCGTCACGCTCGCGGCCCACGGCCAGGAGTTCACCATCTGGCGAGGCGGGTCCGGAGGCCAGCGGATCGAAGAACTCCTGGACCGACTCGCAGAGCTGCAACCGACACTCGATAGCTCACTGAATCCTCTGTGGAATCAGACTGTCAGCGACCGCTGCCAGCAGCCCCGCATTTTGCTGCTGACAACGCGGGCCCGCGAAGTACAAATCCAACTGACGCAACAGGCCGCCCATGACCACTCACTAAGTACGGTCCAGATCCTCGATATCAGCGCGGACAGTTTCCGGGCACTGTTCGAGCCCCACGACTCTCCGTCCCCAATGGAACCGAGCCTCACGACGTGAGACTGCCATGGGATTGAGGCGAACGAGTGCTCAACGGCCCACCAGTTCCGCCTGCATCGTGGCCAGTTCCATAATCCGGTGCTCGGTGAACTCGTCCCGTTGCAGTTCCCCGGTCAGGCGGCCTTCGCAGAGGACCAGGATGCGATCGCACAGGGTAATCAGCTCCGGCAGTTCGCTGCTGGTCACGATCACTCCCAGGCCGTCACGGGCCAGCTTATCGATCACCCGGTAGAGTTCTGCCTTGGCTCCGACATCGACACCACGCGTCGGGTCGTCCAGCAGCAGCACATCGGGCTTCGTTCGCAACCAGCGACCAATGATGCACTTCTGCTGGTTCCCACCGGAAAGAGCGGTGATGAGTGTTTCGGTACTGGCGGTCTTCACGCCGAGCTGCGTGATCGAGTCCTGGGCAGCGGCGGTTTCGCGGCTGGAACTGATGATTCCGGCGGCGGTCGATTCCTCCAGGGTGCAAAGCGTAATGTTCTCGCGAACGGTCATCTGCGAAAAGATGCCGACGCGTTTGCGGTCCTCGGTGACCATGGCGATTCCAGCCTCGACGGCTTGCGAGGGGTGCGAAAACCGGACCTCCTTCCCGTTCAGCAGGATCGTCCCCTGAGGCGAGATCGACGAGGCTCCGAACAGGCACTCCAGCAACTCAGTCCGACCAGCTCCCATCAGGCCAGCGATCCCCAGAACCTCTCCGCGCTTCAACTCCAGAGAGATGTTCTCCAGTCGCCACTTGCGGGCGTGACCATATCGAGGGAGTGACAGCGAGCGGACTTCCAGAATCGTCTCGCCAAACTTTCGCCCGGCGGACAGATCAGTGTTCTCGATCTCGCGTCCCACCATCAGGTGCGTAATCTCGCGCGGGTTGGTCTGCGTGCGGTCGAGGGTCTTCACGACCTGGCCATCGCGCATCACAGTGATCCGGTCCGAGAGCCGGAACACTTCCTCCATCTTGTGCGAGATGTACAGGATCGTGACCCCACTGGCCCGCAGCTTCTGGATCACGCGAAACAGCCGCTCGACTTCGGTTTCGGTCAGCGCGCTGGTCGGCTCGTCCATGATCAGGATTTCGGCCTTCCGCGAGAGGGCCTTGGCGATCTCGACCAGTTGTTGATCGCCGACCCGCAGCTCGCGGACGAGTTGGCGGGGTGAGATCTTGGAGTCGAGCTGGGCGAACAGTCCATCGGCCTCGACCTCCATTTGATGGTCGTTGAGCAGCCCCCAGCTACTGGTCATTTCACGACCGAGGAAGATGTTGGCGGCCACGGTCAGTTCTTCAACCAGATTCAGTTCCTGGTGGATAATGCTGACGCCTTTCTCTTCGGCGTCACGGGTTCCCTGGAAGTGAACGACCTGGCCGTTCACGAGGATGTCGCCTTCGTAATCCGGATAGACCCCCGACAGGATCTTCATCAGCGTACTTTTCCCTGCTCCGTTTTCGCCACAGATCGAGTGGAACTCGCCGCGGCGGACATCGAAGGAGACATCCTTGAGCGCCACCACGCCGGGAAACCGCTTGGTGATTTGTCGAATTTCGATAAGCGATGCATCGGACATGAGCGTTCCGTTCTCTTCAGACCAAGTGGGCGTCCGCCGGAGGTGGCCCGCCGGACACTCGCAAATCGTCGTGTGCTTCCGAACCAGGAGCAGCGGAATCAGTCTATTCCACTCGTGGAAGGGTTGCACGGGTGTCACCACTTCTAGCCAGCTGTGCTGGTGTCACCGCCGGTTCACCGGGAAGCCTCCGAATCGGTGATGGACTGGTCCTTCCCCGAGAGCCAGCGGGCCAGCATCGTCGCACTGCACACGCACAAAAAAGCATACAGGGTACAAGGCACCGTCGCCCCAGGTTTGTCAGGGAACAGATCACCCGCCAGTTTGGCCCCGAGACCGGCGTTCTGCATTCCAACCTCGATCATCAGGGCTCGTGACATGGCCTCATCAAACCGGAGGACTCGCCCGCCCCAGTAACCCGCCAGATACCCTCCCACGTTGACCAGCAACAAGGCTGTCAGCACACCGAACGTCACCTGGCTGAACTTGTCGCGACTCAATGCCACAAACGTTGCGATCAACCAGATGATCGTCAGATTGGCGAGGACCGCCGCCGTTCCCCGGACGCGTACGCCGAATGCGGGCCACTTCTGGCAGATTGCAAATCCCAACAACACCGGGATGACAACTTCTCGAAACAATTGACTGCTGGCGGACAGCAACAGCTTCTGGGAAGCGAAATCCCCCAGCGTCAGACGCAACATCAGCGGCGTCACCAGCGGACAGATCAGGGTTGCCATGGTCGTCAGACCAACCGAGAAGCTGACGTTCCCCCGGGCGGTCATCGTAATGACATTACTGGCCATCGCTCCGGGAACACACGCGGCCAGCATCAGCCCGATGTACTGCTCCTCGGGCAATTGTAACAGCTTACCGATCGACCAGCCCAAAAGGGGCATCGACAGGTACTGCACCGCCGTCCCCATGAGGATCGTCGGCCAGCGTTTCCCGACCTGGATCACTTCATCGCGGGGAAGCAGGCATCCGACACAAAACATCACCCCCGAGATCATAACACTCAGCCAGGCCTTGGTGGCGACAAACGGATCGGCCAGCCCGCTGGCCAGCTGGGGCCAGAAGTAGGCCACCGCCGAGCAGAGCAGAAGCCATATATGAAGCCATCGCTGCAGCATGATGAGTTACTCAATCGAGGGGAGTGTTCGCCGAATCCAGAATCAGGCAACCGCTTCGTCGATGGCCTCGCGTGCCACGTGGCACAACTGCCGAACCAGTTCACTGGGCATGGCGGGGGCGGGAACCAGTGTCACAACATCGCCGATGGGACGAATGATGGCCCCCAACCTGCGGGCAGCCAGAGTGACTCGATGGCCGGTACGACGTGCCGCCGGGAACGGCGAGCGCGCATCGCGGTCCTGTACCAGTTCAATCCCCACCAGGACGCCCTGCTGTCGCACCTCTGCCACGTGGGGGTGATTCGCCAAGGGAGCCAGCTCCTCTTCGAGAACGCGGGTGTTCGCCGCCACCTGGTCCAGCACGCGGTTGTTCTGAAACATATCGAGTGACGCCACAGCGGCCGCACAGCCCAGGGGATTTCCGGTGTAGGTGTGTCCGTGATAGAACGTCCGACCTTCCTGCGGGGCTCCCCGAAAAGCCTCTTCGATTTCGTCCGTACACAGCGTTGCGGCCAGCGGCAGATACCCTCCGGTCAGTCCCTTGGCGAGACAGAGCAGGTCCGGAACAATCCCCGCCTGTTCACAGGCAAACATGGTTCCCGTGCGGCCAAATCCGACGGCAACTTCATCGGCGATCAGCAACACGCCATGCCGCGAGGTGATCTCGCGGGCCTGCCGCAGATAATGGGGACTGTGAACAAGGATTCCCGCAGCCCCCTGAACCAATGGTTCCAGGATGAACGCCGCCAGCTGATCGCGTTCGGCAGCAATCACCCGCTCCAATTCCGTCAGACAATGAGCCTCCCATGCATCGCGAGTCCCGGCCCAACCGACCGACGGCTGTCCGGGGTTGGGAACCATCCGGGTCGGAAAGAGAAGCCGGTCGTACATCGCGTGAAAACGGGGGACGCGACCGACACTGACCGATCCCACCGTGTCTCCGTGATAGCCATCGGCCACGGCGGCGAACAACGTTCGTTCCGAGGCACCGGATCGCCGCTGACGGTGGAACTGCACCGCAATTTTTAACGCTGCCTCGACCGCCGTGGCTCCACTGTCCGAGTAGAACACCCTGGTCAACCCCCGGGGGACGATCCGCACCAACCGACAGGCCAGTTCAATCGAGGGAACCGACGACAATCCCAATAACGTCGAGTGCCCGATTCGATCCAACTGGTCACGGATCGCCTGATCGATGGCGAAAACGCGATGCCCGTGGACGTTGCACCAGAGAGACGACGTTCCATCAAGGTAATGCCGTCCTTGGGTATCGATCAGTTCAAAGCCCTTGCCGGACTCAATGATCGGAGCCTGCTCGTCCTCATAGGCCGGCATCGGCGTAAACGGATGCCACACATGGGCATTGTCCCCGTGACGCAGGATCGCATTAGATAATCGAGGCGGGAGCATGGTGGTCAGGAAACCATCCCCCGTCGGACGACAACATGCGACTGCGGCGCGTACTCTGACTTGGGAAAATCGCTGCGGAAGTGGACTCCCCGGCTCTCACACCGGGCCCGCGCCGACTGAACCATCAGCTTGGCCACCAGAAGCATATTCTGTAGTTCCCAGCCATCGACGGTATGGAACTCACGCTGGGTTACATACCGGTCCCAGAACTCAACCTGCTCAGCCGCTTCGGCCAGTCCCTCCTCATCGCGGCGAATCCCCACATGTCGCCCCATCAGGCTGTTGAGGGAGTTCCGCAGGTCGGTCAGATTCAAGTCATCCGCTTTGGTGGCCGCCAATGCAGGAACCTCCGACACCAGGGGAGTGACGCTGAAGTTATCGGGAATTGCCAGCGCGGCGGTACTGGCTCCACGACCGCAACGGACACCGTAATAAAGTCCTTCCAGCAAGCTATTGGAAGCCAGGCGATTCGCCCCGTGAAGCCCGGTGCTGGTAACCTCGCCCGCCGCCCACAGACCGGGCAACGAAGTCCGCCCGTCGTGGTCGACGGTCAGTCCACCGATCATATAGTGTGCTCCGGGACGAACCGGTATGGGATCGCGGGCCAGATCGAGACCGAACTCGGCACACACCTGTCGGATATGGGGGAACCGCTCGATCACCATCGCCTCGGGCAGATGTCGAAGATCGAGATAGACACACGAATGCCGCGTCTTCTCCATCTGATCGGTGATCGCCCGGCTGACGATGTCGCGCGGTGCCAACTCCTTCAGCGGGTGATAATCCGGCATGAAACGATGCCCGCGACTATCGATCAGATAGGCCCCTTCGCCCCGCACAGCCTCCGAGATCAAGTGCCGCGAGCCCCCGGCGATGTACAGCACCGTCGGATGGAACTGCATCATCTCCATGTCGCGAACGGTCGCCCCGGCGCGGAAGGCCACCGCGTGGCCATCCGCCGTGGCAATCTCGGGATTGGTGGTCTCGCGATAGAGTCGGCCCGCCCCGCCGGTGCAGAGAATTGTCTGCTTGGCCCACACGAAGGTCTTGCCGTGCCCCTCGTGCGAGACCAGGGCTCCGCGACTAGCGGTCCCGTGCGTCAACAGATCGATCGTGAACGTCTTCTGCCAGATCTCGCAGTTCCGCTGCTCGCGCAGCCGCTCGATCAGCGCCCGCATGACCTCCTTACCGGTCGCATCACCGAGGGCATGTGCGACGCGGGCGTGACTATGTCCGCCCTCGGTCGTCAGCGCCAGTTCGCCGTTGCGTTCGTCAAACCGGGCTCCCAGCTGGGCCAGCTCTCGAATCAACTGGGGGGCGGACTCGACGACCGCATCGACCACAGCGCGATCACAAAGCCCGGCCCCGGCGGTCATCGTGTCCTCGGCATGATTTCGGACATCATCCGTCGGGTCCAGGACGCCCGCGATGCCGCCTTGAGCCCAGGCACTGTTCGATAGTTCGAGTTTATCCTTGGTGACGATCACCACCCGCAGCCGGGGATCGACTTCCAATGCGGCCCGAACTCCGGCAATCCCGGAGCCAATGATCAGCACGTCGGTGAACCGATGCGGTACCCGCTTGGGATCGAAGCTGACGAGATACCGCCGCCGGGGTGTGGATTCGAGTTCGAGCATGCCAACCTGGACGCCAGTGAAGAAAACGTGACGGCAATGTCGACTCACTGTACGCCGTTCACGAAGCGGTGTCAGCTATGTGCCCGATGTCCATCCTCCGGGCGTAGCTCGTTGACACCTCCATCAGGCAGCAATAGCATGCCGGAGAGCGTTTTCTTTCGCGAACCTGCGAGCCTGTCTGGCTGGCTGGCACTCACACTTCCTCAGTCTGGTTTCCGGTCCCTCATGGCTGTGTCGTTTCCGACCCGATCGAGTGCGCCCAACCTGCCACCTGGCGTCCAGCTGCCGTATTTGCGTGTCACCCGCTTTGACACATCCAGCTCGTTTTTGATGGCCACGGCGATCGCGATCATCGTGGGTGTGATCTGGGCATTTACGCAGTTCTGGGCGACCCGTCCGCCGCGACAGCCAGACCTGGTTCCCATGGAAGTCATTCCGCTGGGCGGGGGCGTGGAAGACGGTGACCCCGACGACACACTGGAGATTGAAAGCCCGGAAGATCCTGTTACCGAGTCCCAGGAGCAGGAGCCGATCGACGAACTGGAAGCTGTCGTCCAGATGTCGGATCAGGTCATCGAACAGTTCGAGCTGAAAGAACAGGTGGCCATCTCGGACAAGACCGGCTCCTCGCAAGGTACGGGGAAACGTCCGTTGGGTTTCGGCCCCGGCAATGCCGGTGGCGTGGCCCCTGAGCTGAGATGGTTCATCCGGTTTGCGGATGGTGCCTCGTTGACAGAGTACGCAAAACAGCTGGACTTCTTCGGGATCGAACTGGGAGCCATCCTGCCCGATGGACGATTGGCCTACCTCTCCGGGATGAGCGGAGCCCCGAAAGTTCGGTATTCAATGTCCGGCAAGGACGAGAAACGGTTGTACATGAAGTGGGAAGGGGGCGAACGGCGGAGTGCCGACGAAAAGCTCTTCCAGAAGGCGGGCCTGCAAGTGGGCAAGGCCGTGATCTTCCACTTCTATCCGAATCAGACGGAGCAATTGCTGCTCAACCTGGAGTTCAATTACGCGAAGCGGAACGTGAAGGAAATCCGTCGGACCTACTTCCTGGTGAACACCCAGGGGAAGGGCTACGAGTTCGTCGTATCGCGGCAGTTGTACCTGAGGTGAACCCGTTGGGCGGAGGTCGCACCGCCAGCGAACTGTTGAGAGAACGTCATGTCAAATGCCAAAATTGATGCCCTGATTAACTGGCTGCTGCAGCTATCCGGGCCGGGTTGCTATCTCGCGCTGCTGGCGAGTGCCGTGTACGGGCTGTACTGCGCGATCCTGTTGTGGCGCAAGGTGCAACAGAAGCGGTTCCGCCCGGCAGCGGCCGATCAGTTCATGGAAGAGGTCAAGAAGTTCCTGGAGAACAAGGATTTCGATGGTTTGGCAGCGCATTGCGATCAGCCCAAATACTGGTCCAAGGCCTTCGCCCAGTTGGTTCTCGTGGCCTTGTCACAACGTGATCGGGGCCTGGCCAAGTGCCGTCAGTTCACCGAAGCCAAGTTCGAAAAGGAGATCCTTTCGGAAATCGACCTGCGGTATTCCTGGGTCATTGCGATGATCAAGACCGCTCCGATGCTGGGGTTGCTCGGAACGGTGACCGGAATGGTGCTGGCGTTCGGTAAGCTGACGAACGCCACCGGCAGTGGGGCCGATCCGCAGGCTCTCGCCGGTGACATCTCGATCGCACTCTACACGACCGCCGACGGACTGATTATCGCCATCCCGCTGACGATTATCGGGGGGATGATCCAGGTGCGTATCACGAAACTCGTGAACGCCACCCAGGAACACTTGGAGGAGTTCTTCTTCCTCCTCCAGGCGGCCATGACGAAATAGGCTGCCCGGATTCACTTCGCCCCACCCCCAGTCGCAGGTGACCGACCGTGAAAACACGGGAAATCCCCAAAGACAACGAAATGGACATCACGCCGATGATCGACGTGACGTTCCTGCTGCTGATCTTCTTCATTCTGACCAACAACATGTCCAAGAATGCGAAGGTCGAACTCCCGGCGACGCGCATGAGTTCCAGCGTCAACACAAAAACATCGGTCACCCTGTCGATCTTCAGGACCGATGGAAGTGACGGGGAGGTCTATCTGTCAGAAGGGACCATGGAAAATGGCCCCGCGTCGATGGCCGAAGTGACGCAGTATGTCCGGCAGGCGATCCAGGATGATCGCAAAACGGTGATTCTGATGTGCGATCAGGGGGTCTCTTCCGGATTCGTGGAAGAGGTCGCTCTGGCAGCCTCCGAAGCCTCCGAAGAAGAGCTGCTGTACTTCACCGGTGTTCTGGAAAACGCCAAGAGTCGCAAGAGCAAGAAGCCGTAGTGACGATCGCAAAGGGAGTTCCTTTCAGGAAGTGGTGGCATGCCGATTCAGTTTCGATGCAAACATTGTGGCCGGGTGCTGAGCATCTCGTCCCGCAAAGCGGGAGCGACGGTGAATTGCCCCGCCTGCACCGAGCCGATTCTGGTTCCCGGCGAGGTTCCGGAAACAGCCATCGTCGACAAGGTGGCCCCGACGCAGGCCCCGCTGGATCCCGCCCCGCGATCCCCGAACACCGCTTCGCTCTGGGAAGACTCGGAAGCTCCTCCCGAGCCAAAGCCCAAGCGCAAGGCGCCGGAAGATGGCCTCGACATGACCCCCATGGTCGACGTGACCTTTCAACTGCTGATCTTCTTCATGATCACGGCATCATTCGCCGTACAGAAGGCGCTGCAAACCACCGCTCCGGAACCGAATGAAGATCCCTCTCAGCAGGTCGTGCAGGTCGAACAGATTCAGGAGGAGTCGGTGGTGGTCTCGATCGACGCCAACGACGCGATGCTGGTGGACGACGAACCGATCGAGGGGATCTACGCCCTGGTCGAAGTGCTCCAGGGCAAGATGGGTTCCGAGCAGAAGAACAACCTGCTGATCGAGGCCGATTACAAGGCGAGTCATGGAGCGGTGGTGGCTGTGATTGATGCCGGGATTACCGCCGGGATGCAGGGAATTCGCAAGAAACAAGCCGGAGAGGAGTGACGCCACCGTCCCTTCGGGGACTGGCCGGCAACCACAAACTTCCGCTTTCCATGGGACGACACCAGAGTATGGCCCTTCTCGAAATCATCCACCTGACCGGTGGTATCGAACGGCGTGACCTCTACAAACGCCAACCGATGTCGATTGGCAGCCACCCCTCCAACGATCTGCGGATCGATGAAGAGGGCGTCGAGGTCATGCATGCCCGCGTCTCTTGGAACAAAGACTCCTGGGAAGTCGTGGCGGCGGGTACCGCTTCCATCGAACTGAACGGGACCGAGGTCCATAAGGCCCGGCTGAGGTCGGGAGACACGATGCGATTCGGGGCCATCGATGTCCGCTTCATGGACCCCGATGCCCCAGTTCCCCAGGAAGAACCAATCGGACTGAAGGCTGACTCGGAGGAAATCAAGGTCGCCCAGAAGGTCTCGAAATCGGTGCCTGTGAAGTCCCCTCCCGTCAAGAAGTCAGACGCGGAATTGGCGAAAAGCCTGGAACTGCTGGCTCACGAGGCTCCGGCAACGGGGAAGAAGGCCAGCAAACACGATGAGCCACTTGAAGTCGTCGACGACGAGGAGCGGCCCCCCGCCCGATCTTCCAAAACACCCCCCAAAGCCGCGCGCGCCACCGCCGACGACGAAGTATTCGAGGAAACCCCTGAAGACGACAGCCACGCTAGTCCGGCCCGCCCGGGAATTCTTGACAAAGTGAAGGACGCCATCGGCTCGAAACCTCAGCGCCCCGGCGACATGGACCCGGTCAAATCACCGCTGGTCCTGGGCCTGCTGGGGGGAAGCATCCTGCTGGTGCTGATCGGACTCACTTTCTACTTCATCGCCGATCGACGAACGACCATCCAGATCTATGATGAAGCTGTCGGACTCGTTGACAGTCAAAAATACAACGTCGGCATCAAGGCGTTGGAAGAATTTGTGGAGTACTTCCCCGAACACGAGAAGACCCCCGAGGCCCTTGCCAAGATTGGGCTGGCGAAAGTCGACCAGGCCGCCACCGCCAACTCCAATTACCCGGAGGGACTCAAGCTGTTGCGGGAGTTCGTAGGCCAGCAGCGGGACATCCCGGGCTTTGACGCTCTGAAGGACCAGGTGGCAACCCGGGCCGGTGACATTTCCCTCGCAGCTGCGACACTGGCAGGCAAGCAGACGAATCCCGGTCTATTTGCCACGGTGGATTCCGCCCGCACGATGCTCGTGACCTACAGCTCCGAGTCCGTCCCTCCCACTCAAAAATTACGAGAGATCGACGATGCCCGGCGGGCTGCGGAACGGGCGATCAACAAGACCAAGGATTTCCGCACCAAGACGGAAGCGATCAAGCAGGCGATTGCTGGAAAGCAGCCGATGATCGCCCTCGCAATTCGGCGTGACCTGCTCTCCAACTATCCGGACTTCATGACGCATAAAGAAGTCCGGGATCTGATGGTACAGACGCTCGAACTCGAGCGTTCACTCGTCACTTCCGAGGAGCCGGCGACTGCGGCCCAGACGGCGGATTCTGAGATTTTACCGGCTCCTAAGGTACTGGCATTCAATGCCCGGTCGCGTACGGATCAGGTGTCCGAGAATCAGGTGGTCTGGTCACTGGCCAAAGATTGTCTCTACGGGGTCGACACAGTCACCGGCCTGCCGGTATGGCGACGGGCCGTGGGAGCCGACCTGCCTTTCTTTCCGCTGGAGGAAAGTTCTCTGCCCAGCCTCATCGTCTACGATTCCGAAAGAGATGAACTGTTGCGGTTGAATCGACAGACCGGGGGCCTGGTCTGGCGGCAAACCATCGGCGTACGCGTACAAGGCCAGCCCCTGCTCGACGGAGGCCAGATCTACCTGACCACCGAGGATCACTCACTGCTGAAGATCGACATGCAGTCGGGTACCATTATCAGCCAGGTAAAGTTCTCCCAGCCAGTCATTGGCCCGGCCGTTTCCGGTGACGAACATCTGGTCGTGATCGGGGATCAGGATGTCAGTTATCTGCTCTCACGCCGACCGCTGGCCTGTGTGGGTGTCAGCTATCTGGGACAGAAAGCTCAGTCGGTCCAGGCCCCTCTGGTTTCCATGGGGCCGTATGTTTTGTTTGTGGAGAACCAGTCCGAACAGGCAGCGACGCTGCGACTGCTGAAACAAGACTCAGCGACCACTGTGGGTGAAGTGGCCCAGGCTCCTGTCGTGGGAATGGTCGTGGATGAGCCGGTCATTCGGGGTCGCGACTTGTTCGTCCCCTCGTCCGTCGAACGGGTCAGTGCCTTTTCGGTCTCGGACACCACCGGGGAAAAGCCACTGACCGTGGGGCCCACTTTCCAGGTACAGGGAGCCCAGGGCAGCCCGATCTTTCTGACACCGGGCCCCGAGGGTCAGGTCTGGATGGCGAGCAGCGCCCTCCGCCGCCTGCAACTGGTCGCGGATGTCATTCAATCCGACTCGAATGTGGCTGCGGTCGGGCTCTCCTCCCAGCCGATCCAGTCGCAAGGAGAATACCTGTTCAACGCCCGCCGTCGGCCATTCACCGATGCGGTCACCCTGACGCAGACCCTCCGGGAAAAACTGACCAGTGACTGGCAAGTCATTACGGGAGCCCAACTGCTGGCAACCGCAACCTTTGAAGGTGAAACCCCTTCCCTGATTGCCGTCAATGAGGCGGGGGCCACTTTCCGTCTGACGCCCGCTCAACTGAGTGAATCGGGGTTCCAAACCGAGGCAGCCACGCGGCTGCCGGTGGATGATGCCACCAAGGACCGGCTATATGGGGGAGCCCTGGCCGATTCGCAGATTGCGGTGGCCTGCAGTGAGCCCCAGGCTCGAATGTGGGTGATCAATCGACTGGGACTGGTCGACCGCCAGGCCCCCCTGCCCGCCAACCCACAAGGCCGCCCCATCCCCCTCGGCAAGAAGATCGTAGTCCCGTTGGTCGGACGGCTGCATGTGGCTCGCACGGGGGCGGGGGATACTCCGGTACAGGACTTCCAGTTCCCCGCCGGAGACCAGGTTCCAACCTGGAAGCAGCTGCTGCCGGTGGATACCACCAACCTGATCGCCCTGACCGTTGATGGAACGCTGCTGCAGATCCGACAGCAGCAAAACCCCAGCCCGCATTTGGCGGAAGTGACCCGCATCACCCTGCCCGGCCCCACGATCGGCGAAGTGGCCATGTTTCAGGGACGCTTCGTTGTCGCCTGCGGAACGGGTGATGTTCAGCTGTTCGACGCCACCAAACTCGAACCGATCGGGCGGAGGGTGATGACGCCGGCACCGAGCGGGCCCGCCTATGTCACAGAAGCGGGTGTGCTGATCGAAACCGGTAGCGACACGCTGCATTGCCTGAACCCCGACGAGGGGCTGACGACCAAGTGGAAGCGTCCGACGGAGGGCGGTACGCTGTCAGGCCCGCCATTGATGTGGAATGGCCAGCTGATCCTGACCTTCCGCGATGGGCAAATCCTGACCGTTGACCCCCAGACCGGCGAACCGGCTTCTGAGCAGTGGGCCTCCGGACGGCTCGACTCCGGTCCGTTCCTATTCTCACAACAACTGTTTGTGCGAACCTGGGATGGAGGGCTGCAACGAATCACCGGCCCTGCGGCTCCGTAGTCCCAGCCAAGATGCGGTAGACCAAGTCGGCACGGTTGTGAGGAGAAAGCGCCATGGGGCGATGGGCGCGACAATTTGTACTGGGTGTGGCCGTAGCGCTACTCGTTTTGAGTCGCACCACGGGCCGGGCCACGGGCCAGGAGGCCCCTCCGGCGGAATCCACCCCGGCAGCAGCTCCTGCGGCGGAGCCGAAGCCCACGATCAGTGAGGACCAGCTGCCAATGATCGGGGACATGGCCGTGCCCGACGCGAAGGCATTGCTGACCGGTCCGCTGCGTGACTGGGTAGTTCTTATCACCGACAAGGTTCTGGTCGTTGAATCGATCGTCCCCCGGCCCGACACACTGGCGAAACGTGTTCTTGAAATCGAAGCCAAGCAGAAATCCAAACAAGGCCTGACGGGCGATGACCTGGAAAAGGTCAAACAGGAGTACGACGATCTCCAGTACCTGTACTTCACCGTTCCTGAACAATCCGCCGCCCCCGAAGTCCGCATTCCCCTCAAGAACATTCGGCAGATCATTCACCATGAAGATCTGATGCTGAAGCGAATGCAGCTACTCGTCGAAGAGGGGAACATCGATCTGGCCCTGGAGTTCCTGAATTGGATGCTCGACAAGGTTCCCACGTGGCCCGGGTTAAGCGAACAGACCAATGCGCTGCTGATGGCCGATGCCAAGCTGCGCATCGCGGCCGGACGCCTGGAGGACGCGCTGGTTCCTCTCCAAGAGATTCACTCCCGACAGAGTGACTACGTGGGAGTGACTGAAGCCGTTGGCAATGTCCTTCAAACGATGTCACTGGCTGCGGCGGAGCAGGAAGACTATCCCCAGGCCCACCACCATCTGGAACGGCTGCGAGCGCTCTACCCAAACCATCCGCAAGTGACTTCGATTTCCAGCGGACTGGAACAGCGAGCTGCGGAAATGCTGACTCGGGCAGAAGAAGCCTACAAGGCCGAACGCTATGACGAAGCTCCCGGATACGCGGAACAGGCGGCCGTAATCTGGCCCAAACTGAAGAATCTTAAAGAGCGTCACAAACCGATCGTCGAGCGATTTCAGCGACTGCATGTGGGAGTGGTCCGCCTGACCGGAGAGCCGACGGCATTCCCGGTGCCAATCGACGCTGAACTGCGAGAAGAGCGACTGCATCGCACGCCGCTGTTCTCGCTGGACCGGATGGTGAATGGCACCGCTCAGTACCGCACCCGATACTTCAGTGAATGGGAACCGTACGATCTGGGACGGCGAATTCGCTTTGAACTTCGTTCCTCCCGCCAGCCCTGGGAGTCCCAACCCCAATTGGAGGCTCCGCAAGTGGTGGCCCTGCTCCAGGCCAAGATCGATCCCGCGAGCGATCAGTTTGATGATCGACTGGCCGATTCCATCCGGACTATTGAACTGAAGTCCCCGCGAGAATTTGTGGTCTCCTTCCAGCGCGTTCCGGCCCGGATCGAGGCCCTGTTCGCGTCGATCTACCCGGCAGCTCCGACCGATCCGATGACCGAGGGAACCGGCTTCCGGCTGGCCCTCCATGAAGCGGATCAGGTCATCTTCCGACGAGCCCGCCCCGAACCTCCCAAGCTGCCCCAATATCATGTTGCCGAGGTCGTGGAACACAAGTATCAGAACTACGACCGGGCGGTGCAGGCTCTGCTGCGGGGAGAAGTGTCGCTGATCCCGAACTTGCCCGACTGGTACATACGCCGGTTGCAAGCGGACGACGATGCGAAGAAAGAGTTCGACATTCTCAAATACAGCCTGCCTCACACGCACGTCATCCTGTTCCACCCCGACAGCCCGGCGGGGAAAAGCCGTGACTTGCGGCGGGCTCTGGCCTATGCGATTGACCGCGACACCCTGCTCAAAGACACCGTTTTACGTGATCCCACGTCCGCCCATGGCCGCCTGATCGAGTCCCCCTTCCCCAGCTTCAGCTATGGCAACAGTCTTCAGGCCCGCAAGGTACAGTTCGATCTGTCGGCGGCGATTGCCATGGCGGTGGCTGGCGGTCAGCAGCTGGGGGGCACCGCCCTGCCAACACTGCGAATGGTGGTTCCGCCTTCCCAAGTAGAACGGGCGGCGGCGGAGGAGCTGGTCCGGTCCTGGAAGCGAATCGGCATCACCGTGGAGATCGTTCCCGATGATGCCGGACCGCAAACCAAGTACGACCTGCTCTACCAGTCCGGAACATTTCCGGAGCCCGTCGTGGACTGGTGGCCGCTGGTCACCCAGAGCAGCCGCCCGAATCTCAGCGACCTGTTCACAAAGCCGGACTGGCTGCGGCAGCAGATGGTCGACCTGGACCGAACTGCGGACTGGACACTGGCGACCAGGCAGTGCCAGGAACTGCATCGGCGACTGTCCGTCGAGGCGGCCTACCTGCCATTGTTCGAAGTCGATGGCTATCTGGTGATTCGCAAAAATACCCGGGGTGTTCCCCAGGAGCCACTGCACGCGTATGACCAGCTCGACCGCTGGTATCTCGAGGCCATGCTTCCCACTCCCTAGTGCCACACTCACGACTGCCACTCATCCGGTGGTTCCCGCATCCGGGTGACCGAAAGATCCATGAACACTTCACCCCGGTATCCACTGGCATCATTCCGCAGCCTGGCGGTGTTTCTGGTATTGGTTTTCATTCTGGGAGCCAGCCCGATCCTGGCCCAGAAGGCCGCACCGGCCACAGCCCCGACGGCGGCCCAGCCGATTACGGCCCCAGTCACAACGCCCCCGGTCACAACGGCCCCAGTCACCCCCTCGGCGTCATCCGTTTCGACAGGCCCTGCTCCGCTTAAAATCACCAAGCCCAATCTCTCCAAACCGGCGGTAATCCCCTACGACCAGCAGCCCTACCGGATCTCGATTACGCTGGGAATTGATCCCGCACTAGGAATGCCCCCCCGGGAATCCGACCGGCTGGTGGCCCAGCTGCGAGATCAATTACTGGCTCGCGTGGGAGCCGCATGGAATGCTCAGGTCACGCTGGCGGAGCCCCGCGATCCGACATCCCATGATACTCTGGCCCTGCGTTCGGCGACGGACTGGACAGCAGCCATCGGAGCTTCCCCGATTGATAAGAAACTGGCACTGACGTTGGATCGCGTGGGAACCAAGTATCGGCTCGCCGGAATCGAGTGGGACCGTACGACGGAGCAAATCACGCCGGTCATGACGCGGGAGGCGTTCGACCGTCGCCGCCTGAGTGTCTTGGCCACGGACCTTTCGCTGGCCCTGTTCCGTCCGCTGGTCTCCGTGACCGCAGTGACTGAGAACGCTGTGGAATTAAGGATTCGCGGCGGTGACTTTCTGCCTGCGGATGCGACAGCCACCCCGTTTCAGGTGGGCGACCATCTGACCACGTATATCCGGCACTACGACAAGAAACATGAACTGCGACGAATTCAGGAGATCCCCTGGAGCTACCTGCAGGTCGATCTGGTCGATCGGGGCTTCATTCGAGCCACCCAAATCACCCCTTTCAAATCTCCCCTGGCTGCCAGCAAGCGTCGAGCGGAGTCCTTCGCCATGAAGGTCAATCCCTATTTTCCTTCGAGTACCGTGACAATTATTCCTCGCGGGAAGCCCGATGCCCCGCTGGCAGGTTACCGAATCGAGTTGCTGAATCGCGACGAAAGCAAAACCGACCCGGTAGCCGACCGCCTCAAGATTCGAACCAACCGGGCCGGACAGGTCGTCCTGCCGGTAGACGCCGCCCACCGGCTCCAGACGTTGATCGTCTACAGCGGAGCGTCACCTCTGGCTCGGGTCCCGATCATCCCCGGGCACGCTCCAACGCTGCAGCTGAATGTTCCAGATGACACCCCCCGCATGAACGTGGAGGCGGAAACCGAACTGCTCCAAAGCGAACTGGTGGACACCGTGGCTCGGAGGCATGTGATGATGGCTCGGGCTCGGGCTGCTGCTCAAAAAGGCAACTTCGAACAGGTTACCGAATTCCAAAAGCAGATCAGCGAACTCCCCACCCTGGAGCAGTTTCAAAAGCGAATCGAGAACTTGCGTCTACCGGGAGTCCAGGCCGCCCGCAACAAGAAGGACAAGACGCAGGAAACTCGGATTACCAAGCTCTGCGATAAAATCAACAAGCAAGCAATGGAACATCTGGCTCCAACCACCTTGGTGGAGTTCGAGGCCGAGATGAGTGAGCTGAAAAAGGCGAATTAGTCTCAGCAGATCTCATTGGATTCGGCGTTCCTTCTGGAAGAGCGGGTGTCTACGATTCCCCCGGAGTCCCGCGCGTGGTGGAGTCGCGCCCTGTTCCTCTGGAGGCAAGCCCCGTGGCAGCCGACTTTGAGTTTGATGTCGTGGTCATCGGATCTGGCCCCGGCGGCGAAGGCGCCGCCATGCAGGCGGTCAAGCATGGCCTGCGGGTGGGCCTGGTCGAACGCATGCCCCAGATTGGGGGGAGCTGCACTCATACCGGGACGATTCCGAGCAAGGCACTGCGGTTTGCAATCTTCCAGGCCATGGAGTTCCGCTCGAACCCATTATTTCGTTCACTGGGTACAGCCACCGATATCACGCTCCCCCTGCTTCGCCGCTCCGCCCAGAAGGTGATTGACCAGCAGGTCAAGATGCGGCAGAGTTTTTACGACCGCAATGATGTGTCGATCTTCGGGGGTGCGGCCCGCTTTCTCGATGTCAATTCGGTCGAATTGCAACTGCCGGATGGGGGCCGGACCGTCTTGTCGGCGAAGAATTTTGTGATCGCCACGGGAGCCCGCCCCTACCGTCCGGAGAGCGTCGACTTTTCACACCCCAGCATCTTCGACAGCGATACGATCCTGTCACTCAATCACGACATCAAGTCGATCACTGTCTACGGGGCTGGGGTGGTCGGTTGCGAATATGCATCGATGTTTCGCAACATGGAGGTGAAGGTCAATCTCGTGAATACGCGAGATAAACTGCTCGATTATCTGGATGAGGAGATCATCGACGCCCTGAGCTACCATTTGCGGGAACGCGGCATCCTGATTCGCAACCGCGAAGAGTACCAGCAGATTGAATGCTGTTCCGATGGGGTCATCCTGCACCTGAAGTCGGGTAAGAAACTCAAGACCGATGCCCTGCTGTGGGCGGCCGGACGGACGGGTAACACTGAGGACATGGGCCTGGAGAATGTGGGCATCCAGCCTGACCAACGCAGCAACCTGACCGTGAATGCCCAGTATCAGACAGCGGCGCCGAATATCTATGCGGTCGGGGACGTGATCGGCTTCCCGGCACTGGCCAGTGCCGCGTACATGCAGGGGCGGGCTGCGGCCAGCCACATTCTCGGCGAAGGGGATTTGAATCAGATCTGCGACATACCAACCGGTATCTATACCAGTCCGGAGATCAGCTCACTTGGCAAGACCGAGAAGGAATTGACTGAGTCCAAGACTCCCTACGAAGTGGGGCATGCGCATTTCAAGAGCCTGGCCCGCGCCCAGATCACGGGTCAGACCGCCGGAATGCTGAAGCTGCTGTTTCATCGCGAGACGCTGGAACTGCTGGGCATTCACTGCTTCGGCGCAAACGCGAGTGAGATTATCCACATCGGCCAGGCCATCCTGATGCAGCCCCGACCGTACAACACGCTCAAATACTTCGTCACGACAACGTTCAACTACCCAACGATGGCCGAGGCGTACCGCGTCGCGGCCCTCAACGGGCTCAATCGGTTGTTCTGAGACTCATGCTCGCGACGCTGATTCACGACCGCTACTGTATGTGACAGCCACTCACGTGGCAGTTCTGTTCTGCACTTTCCGGCACGTCCTCCATGTCACGCATGCCCCTGCTTCAATCCGAAATCCCTGGAATCCCGGTCCGTCGCGGCAAAGTGCGAGACGTTTATGATTACGGAGATCGGTTGCTGCTGGTCGCATCCGATCGGATCAGTGCTTTCGATTGGGTTCTCCCCACGGGCATCCCGGACAAAGGCCGCGTGCTCACCAAGATCAGTGAGTTCTGGTTTGCCCACCTAGGTATGCCACATCATCTGCTGAGCATGGACCCCCGAGTGGTACCGCTTCCGGCGAGTGTCGACCCCGAGCCCCTTCGGGGCCGCAGCATGGTCGTTCGCAAGTCGAACGTCGTTCCCATCGAATGTGTGGTACGCGGTTATCTGGCCGGTTCCGGGTGGAAAGAGTACCGGCAATCCCAATCCGTCTGTGGTGTTCCACTGCCCTCGGGACTGGTGGAATGCAGCCAGCTGCCCGAGCCCATCTTCACCCCTGCGACCAAGGCGGAAGAAGGGCACGATGAGAACATCCCGTTTGCCCGGATGTGCGAAATTGTCGGACGGGAAGTTGCCACAACGCTCCGAGATCGCAGCCTGGAGATCTACCGCCGGGGCTCCGAACATGCCCGAACGCGGGGCATTATTATTGCCGACACCAAGTTTGAATTCGGTGTCGTCGACGGAGAAATCATCCTGATCGATGAGGTGCTGACGCCGGACAGTTCCCGCTTCTGGCCGGAAGACCGCTACATGCCCGGAAAGGGGCAACCCTCGTTCGACAAACAGTTTGTCCGTGACTGGCTGGAATCGACTTCCTGGGACAAGAACTCACCGCCGCCCGCCCTGCCGCCGGATGTGGTGACACACACACGTTCTCAATACATCGAAGCGTATGAGCGGCTGTCTGGGCTGACATTCGAGTGGAAGTAGCGGCCCGCTACGAGCGAGGCTCACGATGGGGCTTCGGATGAAACGTCGCTCCGGGTCGATACGGCTCGGTCCGAAGGGGAGCGGCATTCCTTCGAGAGTCATCGGCGGCCACGGAGGAGGCGGGAGTGCGCGGTTCGTACTTGGAACGGGCCGGCCCCAACCCGCCGGTTTTACGGACATACGAGCGGTCACCCGGGGCCACCTCACGATAAATCCGACGCAAGTACCCATCCAACCCGCCATCGGCACTGCGCAGTGGGTTCGCAAAGACGCCGCGAGCCCGGGGAGCGGACAACGTTCGGGGAGCGGAGTACGGCTCGTCGGAATCGATCGTTTCAAAAAACCGCTGAGCGACGACAATCGCCAGAATCGCCATTGCGATCAGGGCCAGACAAGTCAACAGGACAATCAGAGCCGCCTGCACCGGACGGTCAAAGCCGACCCAGTCCGCCAGCAGATAGGTCAGTGTGAACGCAGCCCCCGTCAGCGCCACAAAGATCCGTACGGTCCGCCGAATGGCTTCCAGTTCTCCGTCCATAGTTCACCGTCCCTGGCGTACTTTGAGGCCCGCCCGTCCTCTGAGCTTTCCGAACCTCCCCACACTGTCACGCGGCGGGACGTTATCGCAACCGGATGGAGCATCGCAAGATGGATTCGGCGGTGGCCCTCCTGCGCGGGAGGATTCACCCGATCGGGGAAGGCAATTTCCGCGATGTTGACCGTTAGCTTCCGATCCGGGGATCAGTATGATGGCGAACTCGTACTGGCTGGGGCCGGTGCGTAACCCGATGAACTGACGGACGGCATCCACTCCATGATCGTAACCATTGACGGCCCCGCCGGAGTGGGCAAGAGCACCGCTGCCCGGCGGCTGGCTGAACGACTGGGATACGACTTTCTCGACACGGGAGCCATGTATCGGGCCGTGGCAGTCGTTTGTCTGGAACGGAACTGGGATCCGGCGGAGGTTGAACTGTCGGCCCGGGTGGCCCGCGAGGTGCGGATCGAGACGCTGTCGGGACAGGTTCTCTGCAATGGCGTCGATTTCGCGGACCGGATTCGAACCCCTACAGTGAGTCAGGCCGCATCGATCGTCGCTCAGAATCCCGACGTCCGGGAGGCCCTCGTTCGCCAGCAGAGAGATGCCGGATGCAATCGCGACATCGTCACCGAAGGCCGGGATCAGGGAACCATTGTCTTTCCCCATGCCGAGTGCAAGTTCTTTCTGACAGCCGAGGCCCAGGAACGGGCGCTGCGGCGGCATCGGGAGCTATCGGTAGCGGGTCATGAAATCGAGATCGCGGAACTCATGCGGCTGCAAAAGGAACGAGACGACCGCGACGAGATGCGGTCCGTGGCTCCCTTGAAGCCCGCGGACGATGCCGTGATCGTCGATACCACGGGAAAAACACCGGACGAGGTGCTGGACGAACTGGTCCAGATCGTTCGAACCCGGCAGCCCCGATAGGCCACGGAAAGCACCGTCGTAATCTTCGTGTTCCAACATCCGCAGATTGGCTTCGGACATGCCCTCCTCGCCACCTGATGTTGTCCGCACTGGCTGGTCCCGTACCCGGATCGTCTTGCTCCTGATGCTCTGCGCGGCTGGGGCCACGGCCTTTTATTTCCGATCCGCGATCCCCTGGCAAGCCCTCATCGATCGCGAGTCCCAACTGCGGAGCGGGTACCGCGAGAGGCCCCTGCTGATCGCAGGGGCCGCATTTCTGGTGTATGTCCTGATGACAGGACTGTCGATCCCCGGATCGACAGTCCTGTCCCTGACCTATGGATGGTTATTCGGTTTCTGGACTGGGCTGGGGGTCGTGAATTTTGCCTCAGCACTGGGAGCGACCATGGCGTGTGCCTTGAGTCGAACTCTGTTTCGAGAACAGGTCACTCTTCGCTGGGGAGCCCGACTGGCACCGATCGAATCGGCCCTCCACCGGGAGGGCAGCTGGTATTTGCTGACACTGCGACTGTTGCCTACCGTTCCGTTCTTTCTCGTCAATCTGGCGATGGGGCTGACACAATACCCCCTGCGACGTTTCTATTGGATCAGCCAACTCGGGATGCTCCCAATGGGGGCGATCTACGTTTATGCCGGATCTCAGACGGTTGACCTGCGAACGATCGTGCAGCAGGGCCCGAGAGCAATCCTCTCCCCGCAGCTGCTACTCGCTCTGGGGCTGCTGGCCGTGTTGCCGCTGGCTGTTCGATGGGTTACGAACAAGATTGCCAGGCGGTCGGACCGCTCGGTCCGAGTCAGCGTTTCCGTTTCAAAACAATGAAATACCCCCGAGTGATGTCTGGCAACAATTCCCATTGATCGGGAGCCTGTTGCAGTTCGCGAACTTCCTCAGCATAGCGAATGCGGGAGTATGGCCCTCGCGTGTCGATCACGATGTAATTGCAATCCGCCGGTACCACACGACGATAATCACTGTAGTCGTAAGAGCGTTCGCAATGGGTCAGGCGGGTATGCACGTAATCCGTCGAGGCCACGCGGGCGGTTGCTGGAATCAGGGCCGCCACTTGGGCGAACTGCTCGACGCGTTCATCGGGCCGATAACGACTGCGCCAATACTCGGGGCGGCCGCTGTCCCAGAACCGCAGCCCCAGGGGACTGTTGTCGTGAACCAGACCCGTCCACAGACAGCATCCCAAACCGAAGGCCAGGCTGCCATTGGCCCAGCTCATCGTCAGCCACCGCCCGATCCCTGGTAACAGCGGGAGGGGAGTGAGCGGCCCCTCGGCGACGAGTCGCCGGCGAGACAGATTTCCCAGTCCTGCGGCAGCGGCCCACAACAGCAGCGGCATGATTGGTGCGTGAAAGTGGTGAAACGGCCCCGGGGGACTGAGTGCCAGTTCATTCATGCACAGCAGGCCAAACAACGGAGCGGCAACCAGCAACCGCGAGGGCGACGCCAGCGGCAAGAACCCCAGCGGCACCAGCAGACACAACGCGTGAATCAGACTGGTCGTGGTTCCGACCGACTCCCAGACGAGAGCGGGCTGAGTCAGCATCCCCCACAGCACGCGAACCGGCGTATCACCGAACTTCTCGAAGTACCGGGCATAATGAATCGGCACACCGTCCCGAAACCACGGCAGCACAACATTCATCACGGTCCACAGGTAAACCGCCGAACCAACTCCCAAGGCAAGACCGGCTCGTACCGCGCGGTGTTCCTTTTGACGCCAGGCGTCCCACGCAAACCACAACCCCAGTGGCCCCAGCACGAGAGTAAAATCCTCTTGAATCGTTAGTGTCAGCAGCACCCACACCGCGAGCAGCTTCCAGGCCCGGCGTTCGAAGGCGTCAATGGCCGCCAGCACGATGACGAAACCAAAGGCCGTCGGACGGAACGTCTTACCATCAATGGCAATATCCAGGTAGTGAATTGGAAAGGCCAGAAGGGCCAGGGCGGCCAGCCCTGCGGCTTGCGAGGGAGACCCGGTGTGTCGCTTCACGATCGAATACAGGGGAAAGACCAGTGATGCGATCCCCAGCGTCTGCGCCAATTCCATCATCAACTGGGACGGCCACAGGACATGGAACGGCAACAGACCCAGGTGGATCACCTGAATGTGCTCCCCCAGAAACAGCCGGTAGGTCGGGGCGGCCGGGGGATCGGCAGCCGGGGTGATGTCGAGGAAACTGCGAAACCCCTTACCGTGGGTCAGATTCCAGAGGTGCTCTTCATACATGGCGGAATCGCCATGCGGAATCCGCATGTTGCTCCACATCCCCCAGTTCATGGCGGTGTAGATCACGGTGTATGTCAGGAAAGCTCCCCACAACAGTCGCCGGGCCCAGCGCTCTTCGCAGGTTCGAGCCAGTTCCTCATCAATCACCGGCGGGTTCAATGGCTGCGCCAGGATCCACCATTCCCGAACTACCAGCCCGCAAACGACCGCTGCGACAAACTCAGCCGTGGCGGCCAGCAGCAGGTCGAGCCAGGTAACTCCCAACAAATACCCGATTAATCGGCCTTGCGAAAAGGGGAACAGGACCAGCATCCAGCGGCCCCCGGACACTGCCCAGCGACAGGCCGTGTCATACCATCGTGCCCCCGAACGCCAGGCGGCCAGCCCGGCCCCGCCACACCCGACCAGCAGATAAACCGCGATCACGGCCCACCAGATCGGCAACGGGTTCCCGATAACGGCCCCAATGGTCGCCCCGTCGTCGGCCTGTTGCAACTGTCCTTCGAGGGCAAACACGAGCGACTGCCACGTGGATTGCGCCAGGTACGCCGCCGCATAGAAATAGTCGGACAGGAGTTCCGTGACAGCCAATCCCAGCGACAGCACCGCGACGATCGAAACACCCGCCACCGCCGCCAATGCCGGGACCGGTCGATGGGAAGTCATAGCCATGTGATCGACCAAGTCAGAAGGAACAACACACGCGGAGAATGTTCATTCGCAGTCCCCGCGTGAACAACTTCCAGAGAAGCCCGTTCCTCGGCAACTCGCCGTTCGCTCAGTGAACGATCGTGCCGATCGGTTCCCCTGCGGCGGCTCGCTGGATATTCCCTTCCTTGCGGTAGTTGAACACCAGAATCGGAATCTTGCTTTCCATGCAGTGCAGAATCGCCGTGGAATCGAGAACCTGCAGTCCCTGGCCGATGAAATCCTTATAGCTGATTTCCGAGTATCGAACGGCGTGCGGGTTCTTCTCGGGATCCTCGGAATAGATCCCGTCGACTTTGGTCGCCTTCAGCAGGACATTGGCCTCAATCTCACGGGCCCGCAGGGCTGCGGCGGTATCGGTGGTAACAAAGGGGCTGCCCGTCCCTCCCGCCAGAATGACGACGCGGCCCTTTTCCAGATGGCGGATACAGCGACGACGAATGAACGGTTCAGCGACGACTTCCATGCGAATCGCCGTCTGCAGGCGAGTGGGCACTCCCTCGAACTCCAGGGCGTCCTGCAGCGCCAACCCATTGATACAGGTGGCCAGCATCCCCATGTAGTGGGCGGTGGCCTGCTGCACGGCACCGCTGTTGGCCGAAAACTGCTTACCCCGCAGAATATTTCCGCCGCCGGTGACAATCGCGACCTGGACTCCCGCATCGACGAGCGACTTCACCTGCTTGGCGATCACGGTCACTTCCGGCATCGAGATGCCGCCTTCGCGATTCCGGCAAAAGCTTTCACCGCTCAGCTTCAGGACCACACGGCGGTAGGCAGGTGTAAACGACATCAAGACTCTCCACTCCTCCGATTCACTGAGTCGGAGGCGAATTGCGAATGGGATGAGCCGGTGAAGATAGCGATTGCCTCCATGGGTGCAAACGGCGGTTCCGAAATGACGCTAGCCGGAGAGTAGTCACACTCCGGCTGGCGGAAACGCATCCGGGGCATCCAGGACTACTTATCCGCTGGCAAACGCCCCGCCTGAACCTTGGGAAACGGCCCCGTGCAGGCTTTCATGAACTCGACGAGATCCAGCTTCTCCTGATCGGTCATTTTGATGGGCTTGATCTTGTCGCTGAGGTTCTGATTCGGCGTTCCGCCCTTGGCATAGTGCTCGACCACATCCAGAAGCGTAGCCAGACTGCCATCGTGCATGTAGGGGGCCGAGAGCGCGACGTTTCGGATTGTCGGAGTCTTGAAGGCTCCGAAGTCCGCGTCCTTCCGGGTGACTTCCATCCGCCCGACATCGGGCTTCTCGGCGGTCATCCCGATCCCCAGGTTATGATACTTTTCATCGGCCAGATTTGCCCCGACGTGGCACGCCGCACAATTGACCCGCTCACTAAAGAACAGATCACGCCCCCGCGCTGCAGACTCCGAAAGTCCGTGACGTTTGGACAGATCGAGAGCGGCCACAGCCTTGGCGTGGGCGGCCGGATCGTCTTCCTTGAGATCCGCCAAGTCTTCAGCACTGAGGGTCCGCACCGGGCGGGCCGCCTCGTCGATATCGAACGGCGAAGTACCGGTCACGATCACGCGTTCGAAGCTGGCGATCGCCTGGCCGACTTGTTCGATGGTCACCTGATCGCTGCCGAAGACCGCTTGAAACTGCTTGGCATAGCCGGGGATCGCTTGCAGCGTCTTGACACAGGCTTCATGCGTGTTACCCATCTCGATGGGGTTTTGAATTGGGCCGATCGCCTGGGCCTCGACGGAATCGGCCCGCCCGTCCCAGAACTGCAGGGAGGAAAGAATGCGGTTGTAGCTCACCGGTGAGTTGCGGCCCCCGGTCTGACCACCGATGCCGACTCCGGTCTTGGTGTGGCGGGCGTAACCTTCTTCAGGATGATGACAGGTCGCGCAGCTCACCGTGTTATCCGCGGACAAGCGGGTGTCGAAGTAGAGCTGGCGACCGAGTTCGATCTTGGCTCGTGTGAGGGGATTTTCCTGAATCCCCGTGATCTGCGAGGCGCCCAAGGAGAGCCCTGCCGGGAGCACAACGTCCAACACTTCATGGTTCTTGGGGTTGGCCAGCCACTTCTCAATCTCAGCGGCACTAACCGGCCCGTTGCCGGGAAGTCCGGCGACCAGAGAGTCATTGGGCAACTGGATTTTTTCAGCCTGTACAGCTGCCGCCAGCGGGGCGATCAAGAACGCGGTTGCAACCAAAGCCCGAGGCAGAGATGAGGAGCGAAACATGACACAGACCTCAGTGAGACAGGAGAGGGTACCCACACACGCTAAGTAATTCGTAGTGTAGATCACACCGCAGGAATGCCAAGTTATCAAGCTTCATTGAATTGACAATCCCGGCAGATGGTTCGTTTTTCGAGCGGAGTCCACTTAGGAGAGCGGGCAATCAGCGACGATGGGTGTCTCTTTGGATTTGTTGCAATCCGTCGAACATCGCGTTAGTTTGGGCGGTGATATCCCGTCGCTTTCGAAGTTTGTGGCCTTCCTGGCTAAACCCGTGGGACTGATGATGACACAGCGCTGGTTCTTGTGGTCGTGCTTGGCAATTCTGGGTTTGGCGGTGGCCTGTGACTGGGGCTCCCAGACAGTAATGGCTCAGGAAGCTGCTCCCGCAGCCCCAGCGGCAGCTGCCCCGGCACCCGCTGCCGCTGCCGCCCCCGCGACGGAAGGGCACGCCAAGGAAAGTCAATTGATGTGGATCATCAAGACCTCCGGTCCCATTGGAGGTTTTCTGCTGATTCTGTCGATCTACTTCATTGCCACCTGCGGGCGGCTGTTCACGGAACTAAAAAAAGACAAGGTGTCGCCGCCGTCAGTCGTCGAGCAGTGCAACAGCAGCCTGGAAAAGCGAGACCTGAAGGGGATGTACGCTTCCGCCAAGGGTAATGAGTCGGAGTATGCCCGCCTCGTTCGGACTGGCATCGCGGAGTTGCCGGCGGGACTGCCGGAAGCTCGCTCGGCCATGGAGCGAACCTTCGAAGTGATTCATTCCGAGGGCGAACGTAAGATCTCGATGCTGGCTGTGCTGGGAACCCTGGGGCCGATGATTGGACTGTTGGGAACCCTGAAAGGGATGATTGGTGCGTTCGGTGAAATCGCCCAGAGCGATGGCACCGTCCTGAAGGCCAGCGCCGTGGCGGGAGAAATTTCGGAAGCCCTGCTGCTGACTTTCGAAGGTGTGTTGCTGTCGGTGCCCGCCATCTTCCTGCATGCTGTTTTCCGCAACAAAATCACCAAGCTGAATGACGAAGCCTTTACCGAGGCGGAAGAACTCGTTTCCAAGGTGGCCAGCATGGCCAAACGCCCCTCCGGTGGTTCCACCGCAAACCCACCGTCCACTCCGTCGGCGTAATCACGTCTCTTCCGTGCTCCTGCTCTGTCCCTGCACTTTTTGAGGCATCGTCATGTCTGGATCGTCGTCGGAAGGGGGTGAACCGGATCTCACCCCGATCCTCGACATGGTGTTCCAGCTCATCACCTTCTTCATGCTGGTGATGAACTTCAAGGCGGCAGCGCTGGACCTGACTCTGAAGTTGCCCGTGATCGGATCGGCGATGCCCGTCGACACTCAGGGGCAAGAAGAGTTGCTCGTACTGAATTTGTCGACTACGGGTGACCTGACCGTGTATGGCAACAAGGTGGAGCTGGACGGTTACATCGCTGCCGAAGCCGAAGTCAGCCGACTGGCCGCAAAACGCAAGGGCGAGGAAATCGAGCCAGGCGGCGAACTGCCCACTACGATTGTCATCCGATCGGATGAAGCCTCGGCCTTCAAAGACTTGTACCGTGTCATCAAGGCTTGCCAAGATCGCGGTTTTCGCAAATTCGCCCTCAAAGCCACGCGGCCGGAGTAGAGCATGTCCCGCCGACGCGGAAAGTCCAGCGAAGTCAAGCTGAATCTGGCGGCCATGCTCGACATGGCATTCCAGCTCCTGGCGTTCTTCGTGTTGACCTTTAAGCCAGACCCTGCCGAAGGTCAGATCCTGCTGCGATTGCCGCCGCCGGAAGCCGTGGCGATGGTAAAAACCAATCAGCAGGCGGGCCAAGACGCGAACAACACCAATCCTGTGGAAGGGATCGAATCTCTTATTATCACGATCGACTCGCGGAACGGTTCGATCGACACACTGAAACTCGGGGACGGCATGATCGGCGGCGCGGGCAGCCAGGAAAAACTCGGAGCCCTGTCGGCCCGACTGGGCGTGATCCTGGAACCCAAAGACTCCACCTTCAAGCAGGTGATCCTGCAGGTGGGCTCGAAATTGCGTTATGATGAACTCATGCGGGTCATTGATGTCTGCACTCGACAGACCTTGCCGACCGGCGAGAAGCTGACCAAGTTGAGTTTTGTCGAATTGCCCGATGGAGCGGCGGGAGCCCCCTAACATGCCACCCTCCGGCAGTGGATCAACGGGATTCTTTTCGTCGCGTGAGATGATGCGACTGATCTCAGGGATTTTCCTGATCGGGATCGTGGGTCTGTTGTATGTCCAGGCCCGACAGAGTTCGACATGGAGATCCATTGCCTCGGAATCCCAGGAGGAGGCCGAAGCGACCATGGTCGATCCCGCGACCTGGACAGAATGGGTTGTCCCTCACCCGGGACACACTGATCCAGAAGAGATCGACGCAATTAAAGAGGAATTTCAGGCCGTCGAAGACAAGGCCCCCCTCAAGGGAGAGGAGATGCCCTCCCAGTGGCGGCTTGCCAAATGGGCGCATGCGATCCCTGCGACAGACCTCCGAAAGCTGGCTCGTAAGGACATTCTCTTCACCCACCTGCAACAGGCCCCGGGGAAGCACCGGGGAAGCCTGATTGAGCTGAATTTGAATATTCGACGCGTGCTTTCGCACGATGCCCCCAAGAATTCCGCCAACGTAAAAAAAGTCTACGAGGCTTGGGGAGTCACTGAGGAATCGAGTGTCTTCCCTTACTGTGCCGTGTTCTTTGACCTGCCTCCCGGTGTCCCCGTTCAGGCGAATGTGGATTTCCGCATGCGGTTCGTGGGCTTCTTCTTCAAACACCTCCCCTACGATGACGGACTGGGGGTCAAGCGGTCTTCGCCCATGCTCGTGGGACGACTTATTTACGATCCCCTCGCCCCCCCGGCCTTATCCCGCGAGGATCGCGGTCTGAGCGTTCCGTGGATTGTGGGCATTGTCCTCCTGCTAACCACGTTGGTATTGCTCACCCAGTGGTGGGGCAAGACATCTGGCAAGCTGCGACAGCGCCCCGCAACGCATGACGAAGCCACCATCGACTCATTTCTGGATGACATCGAGGCAACCGAAAGTTCCAGCCAAAACCCGCCCTGACGGTCACGACCCGATTGACGGGACAGTTCCCTTCGGGGAAAATTCACGGATCATTTCTGCGGGTCTTCGCAGCCCCATTCTACTGGGATCTCGTTCATGTCGACGGCACCTGCTCAATCACCTTTTCAAAAGATGCTGACCGATTTTACGGTCGAAGCCAAGGCATGGGTCAAGGAACAAGCCAAATGGTGGGGGATGGCGATCCTGATCCATGGGCTCGCTCTGTTACTGATCGGCCTGCTGGCGGGTACCGTCGCCATCGTCTCGAACAACGGGGAAGTCCCGCTGTTCGACGCGGTCATTGATACGGTGATCCCCGATTCCGATCTGACCCAGTTCGATGTGACGAACGCCCCGATCGAAGTCTCGGAACTCTCCGCCGAAAGCCTGATGCTGACCGAGGCACCGGCCATCGCTCAGGACGCCCAGTTCAACGACGACTCAGCTACCTTCTCCGAAGCGGGCGGCGGGATCGCCTCGACAGCGACTAATAGTGAATTCGGGGGGCTGGGTGGTTTTACCGTGAGTGCGACCGGTCCCGGGGCGTTGGTGACCGGTGGCGGCGGAATCGGAACCGGTGTGGGGACCAGCAACAAAGCGGGCAGTGGCGGTTCGGGAGCTGGCTTTGGAGGTCGTGGAACCGGTTCACGCCAGGCGATGGTCGGCTCGTCCGGCGGTACCAAGGCCAGCGAACGATCGGTGGGGGGTGGTCTGAACTGGATCGCCCGGCACCAGAATCCGGACGGTTCCTGGAGCTTTGACGGTTATAACCGGCACTGTAAGGACGCCAGCTGCTCCTGCCAGGGAGAAAAGAAGACGAATGCCGGTGCAACCGCGTTCGCCCTGTTGCCTTTCCTCGCTGCCGGCCAGACCCACAAGTCACGGGGCATCTACCAAAAGACTGTGGCCAGCGGGCTGGATTACTTCAGCAAGATTGGTAAGCCGGATGGCAGCCTGCACGGGGGACAAGGTGACCCGATGTATGTGCAGGGGGTGGCGACGATCGTGCTATGCGAGGCATACGGGATGACGAACGACCAGCGACTGCGAATCCCCGCACAACGGGCGGTGGACTACATTTGCAAAGCGCAGCATCCTCAACTGGGTGGCTGGCATTACTACACCCCGGGCAGCACCCCCACGGCAGGAGACCTGTCGGTGGTGGGCTGGCAGTTGATGGCTCTGAAGAGTGCGATGATGTCGGGCTTGGAAGTGCCTCCGGCTGTCCTGGAAAACTCAAAGAAGTTCCTGACTTCCGTGTCCAAGGGAAAATCCGGTGGACTGGGTTCGTACATGGTGGCCTCCGCCCCCACCCCCACGATGACCTCGGTGGGCCTGCTGAGCAAGCAGTTCCTCGGTGTGAAGCGATCCGACCCGGCGATGGCAGAAGGGATGGCCTACATGATGGGCAACCTGCCGGGCAAGACGGCCCGCAACTCGTACTACTTCTACTACGCAACACAGGTGATGCATAACCTGCCGGGGCCGGAGTGGGACGAATGGAACCGGGCGACCCGGCGTCACCTGATCGAGACGCAGGAGAAGGAAGGCTGTGCAGCGGGCAGCTGGAATCCTGAACTGCCGACCAAGGATGCCCACGCGGACGCCGGGGGGCGGTTGTTCGTAACATCGGTGAACACATTGAGTCTTGAGGTGTATTACCGATTCCTGCCGCTGTATAAGCTCGACAAGACGGGCGAGGCCATGGATTCCGAGAAGCCGAACTTCGGTTCCGAGATGAAGCCTGACGCCAAGAAGTAACCCACTCGCCCTCACCGATGGCCCCTGCTTGCCCGTGAAGGACCATTTGATGTCGCGTCGTTTCTCCGGTTGGTTTCTGGCCTTGGTCTGTGCTGCCTCGGCAGTTCCGGTCTCCGCAGCTGAGTTCCACTTCCAGTACTTGGACGGACTGCGCAAGCAGGGGCTGGGCGATATCGGGGCGCAATACCTGCGAAAGCTGGACGCCGAGAAAAAGGTACCCGCCGATCTGGTCGAAACATTCGATCTGGAGCTGGCCAGGTGCCTGCAGGTCGCCGCTCAATTTACGGAAAACGTGGACGAAGCCAGCCAGCTGCGACTGGACACGCGGGCCCAGCTCGACAAGTTCCTGGCCGGGCATGCCGAGCACGAAGAGGCGGCGTCTGCCTATGACACGTTTGGCGTGTTGTCACTGTCGATCGGCCATTCGCATCTGAAGCAGGGCAAGGCCCTCAAGGATGCGGAGCGGAAGCAGAAGCTCTATTTGGATGCGAGAACCGCATTCGAGGAAGCTCGTCCACGATTCGAAGAAGCCGTCAAACGATTCAAAACGCAATACGATACCTTGCAGGCCCAGCAACCGACCGGTGATCTGAAGAACGTCAAGGTCCGGAAGGCGATCAACCAACTCGCCGAGAAGAAGCTTCTGGTCGAGGACAATTGGCTGAATGCCCGATTCAATCTGGCGATGGTCGATTATCACGTGGCCCAGACCTATGCCGATCCGAAAGATCCCGCAGTGAAGCCGCTCCTGGAAAAGGCGGACAAATCGCTGGACTCCATCTGGCAAGGTTATCGCGGCCTGTTACCCGGACTGCTGGCCCATCACTGGACCGCCCGTGTCAACGAGCAATTGGGAAAGACCGACAAGGCTCTGGACATCTTCGAAGAAGTCACTGGAAACGAACCGGAAGAGGGCGACAAACTCGACCCCTATCTGGCCGAATTCTTTGCCGAAAATTTCCTGCAGCGTATCAAACTGCTGAACAAGCTAAACCGCCGCGCAGTGATGCTGGAAGACGCCGAAGCATGGCTTGACGAGAACAGCCTGCGGAAGACCGATGCCTACTACGGAGTCTACCTGGAGGTGGCTCGGGCCTATATCACGGAAGCCGAAAAGGACACTCCCGAAAATCGCCAGAAGACCATGACCAAGGTGGTCCGCGGGTTGCGGGATGTCACCAAGATCGACAGCACTTACAAGAGCGAAGCGATCCTGATGTTCCGGCAGTATGCCAAGAGCGCGGGTGAAGAATCCGAAGAAGCCAAGACCTTTGCTGAAGCCGTGGCCCTGGCAGATTCCGCAGCCCAGAATCGCGACTTCAAGGCCGCCGCCGAGTCGTATGCCAAAGCCCTGACCATGAAAGATCAGGAGAAGAACGCCGAGCGAATCGATGCCGTGGAATACTACCTGGCCTACGCCCGACAGCAGAGCGGCGACACGGCAGGCTCACTGGCGATTGCAGAAAAGTTTGCTCGCGAGAAACCGACCTCTAAGCTGGGGCCCCAGGCGGCGGTTCTGGCGATCAATTCCGCGTATTCGCTGTGTGCCGTGGCTAAGCCGGAAGAGCGGGCCAGCGCCGAGAAGGTCCTCAACGGGATCGTGGCCTTCACGATCGAGACATGGCCCAACCATGCCGAAGCCGACGATGCCCGGATCGCATTAGGCAAACTGAAGTACGTTCAGAACGACATTCCATCCGCGATTGCCGCACTGGAAAAAGTCAACACCGCCTCGACCCGCTTCCGCCAGGCCCAGAGCCTGCGAGGCCAGTATCACTGGCGAGCTTACAACGACGCAAAACGGGTTAATCCGAACGACGAAGCTGCCAAACAGCAGCGGCAATTGGCCCAAACGCAGTTCGAAGAAGCCCTTCAGGCCACGGGAACCTCGGTGATTCCCGCAGACGAACTGGTCGCCGACGAATGCCGACTGTATCTGGGTGAACTGCACCTCGAAGGTGCCCAGCCGCAACTGGCTGTGGCGATGTTCACACCACTGGAAGCCAAGATCCGCGCGACGAATCCAGAGGCCCTTGATGTGCCTCAAATGCGAACACTCATCGGAATGATTCGGGCCCAGAGCGGCCTGAACGCCGCTGCCGCCGTCCAGGCCAGCGGTGAGATCCTGCTGGAGAAGGGCCAGGACATTGCTCCCGTAAACGCGGCATTGAGCTTGGTGTTTCGCAATCTACGGGATGCCCACAAGGCGAATGCCGCACGCGTGATTGGAGCCATTGGTGCCATGCCAACCGCTGAAGAAGCGGCCCGGCTCGAAGGGGATGCCGCTACGCTCTACGCCGAAGCCGCCAAAACCCAGTCGGTGCTGGCCAACTTCCTTCTGAAGTTCTCCCCCCGGCAACAACTCCCCCTGACGGAGCTGATCCTGATCGGGGACACCGCCAGCGAGATCAATGAATCGGGACTGGCCAAGACGGTTTATCAGCGGGTCCTTGATTCCGCGCAGAAGGCAACCAGCAAGACGCCCCAGATGGAGCAGTCGCTGATTCGCGTGAAGTCCGCCCAGATTGGTCTCCTGCGAAACGAGCAGAAATATGACGAAGCACTGACTCTCGTCGACGAACTGATCAAGTCCGTGCCGAATGCCCTGGACCCGCAGATCGAACGGGCCCGGATTCTCCAAGGGCTGGGAGCGACGGACTCGGCCCGATTTGCGGAAGCAGCCACCGCATGGAGTAAGCTGCGGAACGCGTTTCAGCGGTCTCCCAAGAAGCCTGCGGCCTACTACGAGATCGTCTACAACCTCGGATTCTGCCTCCACGAGCAAGGCAACTATGCCCCCACGCAGCAGGCCAAAGCCGACTTCAACAAGCAGGCCACACAGCTTCTGAAGGCGACTCTGGCCCTGGCTCCGGATCTGAATGGTCCCGACATGGTGGCTCGCTACAACAACCTGCTCACCCAACTGCAGAATCCGTAACACTGCGGGCCAATGCCGGGGACGGTTTCAGGCAAGCGACAGAAATGAAAGTACCCTGTAGAACGGCCTTTTCAGGCCGTTTGAGATCGATAATTCCCGACTGAGACGACCTGGAAAGGCCGTCTTACGGGGAGACGCCGCTTGCTGTGAACTGAACTCCGGACAAGGCACCCCTCCGGGACCGCAGGTGGAACGCGACATCCAGCCGCCTGTCCCAGCGTGAGCCACCAGTGTCAGTCACGCGGGTGGGAACGTCATTCCCTGGCGGGCGTTCAGCCTCGGTGGACAAGACTGGGGATGAAGTTTCGAAGGTAGGCATGGCTTTGCACGAGCGAGGCCTGTCGCAATGCGAGACTGCCTTCATAGGCCCGATCCTCCACTTCCACGCAGACGGCTCCGCGATAACCACAATCGGTCAACGTGGAAAAGAATTGCCCCCAGTTCACGTCCCCGAGTCCGGGCAGCTTCGGTGTGTGGAATTCGGCGGGATGCGCCATGATTCCGACCTGATTCAACCGGTCCCGATCGATGCGCACATCCTTGGCGTGGACATGAAACAGCTTGTGCTGAAACTCGCGCATCGCGGGCAGATAGTCCATCATCTGCCAGACAAAATGAGACGGGTCGAAGTTGAGGCCGAAATGCTCGCTGGGGATGTCCGCAAACATCCTCCTCCAGAGGGCGGGAGTGGTCGCCAGATTCTTGCCCCCCGGCCATTCATCCTGGGTGAACGACATGGGGCAGTTCTCGATCCCGACCTTCACATCAAGCTTTTCAGCATGCTCGATCAGGGGTTTCCACGTCGTCAGAAACTGCGGCCAGTTATCGTTTACGGACCGGGTCCAGTCGCGCCCGACAAACGTATTCATCCGCCTGATTCCCAGCAGCCCGGCAGCGGCGATCACCTTGTGAATGTGAGTCACCGCAGCGGCAGCTTCGTCGGAACGCGGCGTGAGCGGGTTGGGATAATACCCCAGCCCGCTAATCCCCACCCCGGAGCGCACAATCAGCCGTTGCAACCGCTCAACATCCCGGGATCCGAAATCGGTACAGTCCACATGCGTTACCCCGGCGTAGCGTCGCTCGGCCTGGCTAATCGGCCAGCACATCAGTTCGACGCAGTCGAATCCGACATCGGCAGCAAACTCAAAGACCTGCTCCAAGGACTGATCCGCCAGGATGGCGCTGACAAAACCGAGTTGCATGGGAGGATTCCCGATGGGGACGGAGCATCCACAAGCGAGGGGGACCACCTACGGGCGGGCCTCCGCCAACCGCGTAAACAACATTCGTCCGGCACTGTTCTGGAGAACGCTGGTCACCACGGTATCGACTTCGTTACCGATTTCCTTGGAACCGGCCTCGACAATGACCATGGTGCCATCATCAAGGTAGCCGACGCCCTGATTGTAGCCTTCGCCTTCCTTGACGACCCGAATTCGGACCGTTTCGCCGGGAATGAACCGCGGCTTGAGCGCATTGGCAACATCGTTGAGATTCACCACCTGAATCCCCTGGATCGTGGCCAGCTTGTTCAGGTTAAGATCGTTCGTCACCAATCGGCCATTGAACTGCTTGCAGGCCTCGATGAGTCGCTGATCGACCGACTTACCCTTGCCGGCATCGGTCTCGACGACTTTGACCTCGGCCTTAGGATCCTGCTGAAGCTTCTTCAGGATGTCCAGACCGCGACGCCCGCGGGTACGACGGACTTTGTCATGACTGTCGGCGATGTCTTGCACCTCCTGCAGAATGAACTGCGGCACAACCATCTGGGAATCGACGACATAGGTTTCAATGATGTCGGCAATGCGGCCATCGATCAGAGCGCTGCTGTCCAGCACCAGCGGGCGGCCCCCCTTGAGCTCCCGTTGAAATTCCACGTAGGGGATCACGAAACGGAACTGATCCTTGGTCTGCATCATGAACGTGATGCACAGATAAGGCAGTATCAGCAGAGTCAGCATGGTGACACCGGACTGAAAGTTCTTCCCTTCAGATCCCAGGCTGTTAAACATCGGCCCGAGCGCCAAGTTCAGCAAGTGTGACAGCAGCACTCCGATCAGCAATCCGAAGTAGATGACCGAAATGACTTCCACTCGTTTCCGGGGCAGCAACACATCGATCAACAGGATTGACAGCGAAAGCAGAGTAATCACAAAAAAGGCAGGCACCTGATGCTGTAAAACGACTTCTGGAGCGGCGCTGTTGGCACTAAAACAAAACGCAGCGGTCGCCCCGATGCACACGAAGGCATAGAGCAAACGAATGATGAGCAGTGCCATGGCGGCAACCTTGATAAAAAGGCGGGAAACATCCTCGGGCCCGAGGGTGTTTTCAGGAGGGGTGCTCGAAAATCGTAAGACACCGACCTCCAGAAATCCACCACGTGCCGTCCTGATGACGGCTCAAATGGCCCCGGTGTTCGTCACAATTCGTTTCATTCCAATGAATTGCACAAAAGTCTTGCAAACATCCCGCAAAATCCGCCGTCCTTGAATCAAGCACTACGACGAACGGTTTCGCGGATCTCACTTTGACGTTGTCGCCCCTGGGCCATCGGACTGACCCAGACATCGATTTGTTTCCGCTGCCCCACGGAAAGGACGCGATACATCGCCAGCAACAGAAACGCACCACTGGTCCCGGCGATGAATCCCCCCAGGCTGATTGGTGTCACTTTCGCCTGAGGCATGAAAAATCCCAGGGTTCCGCAGCCAATCACCGTCCCGATAATCCCCATGAGCAATGTCGCCACCGCCCCACCGGGATCTTTGCCGGGCATAATCGCCTTGGCAGTAAGTCCAACCACCGTACCAAACCCCACCCACTCCAAAAATTCGTGCAGACTACGCTCCACCATGGCTGTCCATTGCGGGTCAATTGTCATCAGGGCATCCTTGCCGGGAGCAACTTGCGCGGACAGAAAACGTTCTGCCAGAGAGCCGCGAGAACTCTGCTGATCTGGAATCGGCAACCTGCATGCCGCAACCACTGCATCTTCCCACCAACACGAACAATCCGGCTAACCCGCATAGCTTTTGCCGCCAGTCCCCACTCCTCCCGCTTCGGATCAGCCGCGATACCAGGCTTTCCCTTGTCCTGTCACGGCAGCCAATTGAGCCCGCCCGGTACCACCCCGAAGGAAGCATCCAGAACTCTGTCCGCCGTGGTGACAGTTGTCAGGTACGTCTCAATCCCGCGAGGTCAATCGTCAGATTCCTCACAATCGCTCGGAGCGGCGGCGATCTCCTGGGTGAAGAACCACAGCTGGGGGATGTGGCGTTTGTGCGGCCTATGTTTACGGGAAGAACACTGGGTGGGATCGATCAGGGGAATGCGTCATGTCAAATCTGTGGGACACAGTACAACAATACCTGTACGTCTATAAGAAGTCCGCGACTCGTCTGTGGAATCAAATGACCCCCCAGGAATACCTGACGATCATGATCGTGGTGGCCTGTGTCGGTTTTTACTGGATGGGCAGCAAAAAGCGGGCATGAGCTGCTTTCGATTGCGGACCGAGTTAACAGGAAACCAGTAAAACTACGCAATTCACGGAAACCGGATTGCGATCTGACATAACAGGCCGCTTGCGACGAGTGGAGGACACGGTTCTTGGGGAACGCTTCGAGTTCCCGTCGAATGGTGTCGAGTGCCGAAAGAGATGCCGATATTGAACAGCGATCGTCGGCCCGCTCGCCGCGCCCCGCCTGGCATCTCCTCGGATTTCTGATCCTGAACCCTCTTGAAAGCCTGATGTTGAGAAAAAGCCGCATGGCGTCACGACAGATGGAGTTGTCGAGCCTGACTTCAAGTGTCAGTGAGATTCCAAAACTGGCACAAGACTCGTTGACTCTGTGAGTTGGCGCGAGTAGGAATAGGGAACAGAAAGGGGGCTTGAGCTTTTTTCGACGATTTTCATCGTCGATGAAGAAATTGCATGGACGAGAGGGGGGGCTGTGATAGGATGGCCGCCCGATTCGCGGGTTCTGCGAGTCGTTTTCGCAAGCAAAAACGCATCACAACACGTGATGCAACAATGGCTTGCGATGAGGCGTGAATTCGCGACGACCGCGAGTTCGAGAGGTCTTCGAGAGAGGACTCTCACGGGGTCGGCACGGACGCGGGGGGACTCTGGATCACTCATCCGGCAGGCCACAGCGCTCTATTCACCGTCCAGGGTGAGCACGTTTCGGGGTAATCACCTTCGCGGTGATGCCACAGAGGCGTTGTCGCCACGGAACAGCGGTGTTGCCACAAGAGGTATCGCCACAGAATCGGGAACTGCGGGCCAGGGCCGGGTTCTCAATCGTCCGAGCATCTGAAGGTTTGTCGATGCAGGTTGGGGGACCTGTCCGCGACAAAACAGATTTGTCATCACCAATCGGTTGTCAGCGGAATTCGATGCGATCCCGATTGCTCTCCGCAGTGTCCTCTGTCATCCCCCATCGATTCCTCCGAGAATCGGATCCGACCGAATCTTTCGGTCACCCACAATTCACATTTGGCAGCTTGGCTGCCATTCACACATTGGCAGCTTGACTGCCAGCGGACTGGGCTCCCAACTCAATGGAGTGGAATTGGGAGTCGAATTCGTTCGAAGTCATTTTGAGGAGATTGCACGGTGCATCGTCTCGATTCCGCACTGAAGGCGTTGATCGATCAGGCCGTTGAACGGTCCTACCTGACCTATCAAATGGTCGATGACTATTTGCCCGATGAAGGGGGCGAACCGGCGATGGTCGAACAGATCATCCTGGCCCTTGAAGAAACCGGGTTGCCGTTGATCAACGATCCCTCGGCCCCGAAATCGGTCGCCGACAAGACCCGTGCGGAGCAAGCGGCCAAGGACAAGGAAGACCGGCCTGTCGCGCTTCCCAACGATCTTGCCCGCGCCCTCATCGAGCCTGAAAGCCCGATGTCGTCCCGCGATCCGATCCGGATGTACCTGTCCCAGATGGGCAACATCCCCCTGCTCTCCCGCGAAGATGAAATCTTCCTGGCCAAGCAGATCGAAATCACCCGCAAGCGGTTCCGTCGCTCGATGATGGAGTCGGACTTCGCGATCAACACTGCCCTCGACATCCTGGAAAAGGTCAACTCCGGCGAACTGCCGTTCGAGCGGACCCTGCGGACCTCGGATACCGAGAATACTCAGAAGGACCAGATCCTCGGGCGGATGCCGATCAACCTCCCGACCATTCGCCAACTCGTGGCGAAGAACCGGGAAGACTGGCAGATCACCATTTCCGAAACCGCCGCAAAGAACGACAAACAGCAGGCCAAAGACCGGCTGGTGATTCGCCGTCGCAAGCTCTGCACACTGTGCGAAGAACTCAGCGTCCGTACCCACCGCCTGCAACCCGTCTTCAAGAAGATGGAATTGATGGCCACGCGGATGGTTCAGCTTGAGCGGGACATCAACGCGCTCAAGCACCGGGTGGCTGCCCAGCGCGAAGTCGCTTCCATGCAGCGGGAACTGGCTGAATACGTCGATCAAGTGCAAGAGTCAGCGACCGAATTCAAGACCCGTCTCGACGAGACCCGCGCCCGGTTCGATGCCTGGACCGATGCCAAGCAACAGCTCTCCGGCGGTAACCTGCGGCTGGTGGTCTCGATCGCCAAGAAGTACCGCAACCGCGGTCTGTCGTTCCTCGACCTGATTCAGGAAGGGAACGCGGGGCTGATGCGCGGTGTGGAGAAGTACGAATACCGCCGTGGGTACAAGTTCTCGACCTACGCAACATGGTGGATTCGGCAGGCGATCACTCGGGCTGTGGCTGATCACGCTCGCACGATCCGCATCCCAGTTCATATGTTCCAGAGCATCTCGACGCTGAAGGCGAAGAGCGAGCAGATCCGCCAGGAAACCGGACGGGAACCGACGATCGAAGAGCTGGCCGAAGCGGTCAACCTCTCGGTCGAGGAAACCGAACGGATCATGAAGACCTGGAAGCACCCGATTTCGCTCGATACTCCCGTCGGCGAAAGCGAAGACTCCAGCTACGGCGACTTCCTGCAGGACGACAGCGAAAGCACCCCGGCTGATTCCGCGATGCACCAGATGCTCCGCGACAAGATCAACCATGTCCTCAAGAGCCTGACCTACCGCGAACGCGAGATCATCAAGCTCCGCTACGGTCTGGGCGACGGCTACAGCTACACCCTCGAAGAGACCGGACGGATCTTCAAAGTCACCCGCGAGCGTATCCGCCAGATCGAATCGAAAGCCCTCCGCAAGCTCCAGCAGCAAACGCGGGCCGAACACCTCAAGGGGTTCGTCGAATCGATCTTCCCCGGCCAGGACGCGACGCTGCCGGTTGAGTCTGAACCCGTGGACCACGCCGACGATGACATGGAAGTGGCCGGAGCGTACTAACCACTTCGCTCTCCAAGTCCCGTGATTGGACTGTGGCTTGTCGGTCCTCCCGAATCAAAGCCCGTTTCAAAGCCCGAGGGGTCGCCCCCTCGGGCTTTTTTATTGACTTCGGATGCTCCAATCCCCCTTCCGCCCTGCGGGATTCCCAAGTAAGACTCCTGCCGGCTGGGGACATCCAAGGCTGCAATCGCCGGGATTGAGGTAGATATCCGAGGGTTGACCGGTAGAATAGTTTGAGGAACCGTTGCGGCCGGGCTCCGCCGCCTGTGGGCCGGTTCAATCCCTGTGAAAGGGGAAATGCCA
>QWPB01000197.1 GCA_003671275.1 Planctomycetota bacterium
ACCTGGTAACACGACACTTAGGGCTGCTCGTTTCCGCCTGACCCGGTTCATGCGGTCCCACCGCACGAGGGATAGCTTTCCGATTCCTTCGCCTCAACTGCGACTTCGATTGTAACGCCCCCCCATTTGATGGGAAGTCGTCGAGTCCAGGCAAGACGCTCAAACTGCAAGATTCTGGCAGTGTTTTCACACAGCGAATCTCATTCCACCGTGCAAAGCGGGGGGGGAAGGCTTGGAACCACCCCCCGGCATGCAGGATTCGCCACACCACGTTAGTCGTCGTCGCCATCGCCCATGCCCATATCGGACAGGTCGAAATCCCGGTCATCGACATCATCCGAATATTCTTCGGCAGGTGTTTCTTCCCGGTCTTCCTTGGCGGATTGCCGACGACGCAGCTTGGCGGGGGGCAGATCATCATCGTCATCCAGAAACGGACGCGGCTGGGCCGAACCGTCCGTGATCAATTCCTTGATCGGCTGGATGAAGTACAGCTTCTTGCTCTTGGCTCGCAGCTGTTCGAGCTTTTCTTCAGCCTGAGCACGTTCGTTGTACGGGAAGCGGGCTTCCTCGCGAAGCGTTCCGCTGAAGACACCCCAGACGAGGCGTTTACGCTCGGCCTGCTTCACCTTACGGCGAGTGGTCTTGGCCTTGGCCTTCGTCGCGGTCTTTTTGGTCCCGGTCGACTTTTCAATCGCCTCGACTGCCTCGGCCTCGCGACGCTTGTCCATGCGGCTCGGGGGTTTGCGTGAAGCCATGGAGAACTGTTCCTCAAGGACACGAATCTGTAGCAAATGGCCGAAGGATCCTCCCCCCGGTCATTCATTACCAAGCCGCTACTTTAGCAATTCGTATTCCGCTTCGCAATTCGTCGGCGGGGGCCGCCGCCAGCCGTGTTCAGAAATTGAAAACTTCTCGACGGGGCCGAAATATTTGGGAACATTCTGTAAGCCTTCGCGGTCTATCATTTGCGGGTTCGTTGTAAGGAGTTTTCCATGGACACTGGATTTTCGGTCTGCTTTGTACGTTGGGGAACTTGGTTTCGAGGAACAGGGGTGGCCTGCGTCGCACTTCTCCTGGTGCTCGCCGGATGGCCAGGTGCTTCCGCTGGGGCGCAAGACGCTGCAACCGGTGTGGAGGTCGTCATCACCTTTCCCACCACTCCCGAAGTCGCGCTCAAAATGAAAACCGGGCGTTACGTTCGCGGCAAATTGATCAGCCTGGGCCAATTCGAAGCTGTCGTGGAAACAGATCCCCTGAATTCTCGGGACCGCGAACGCGGTGATCGACAGGCCCGAATTGCTTCTGATAAGTTTGAAAGCCTGCGAACATCGAACGGCCAGTTGGTCTATCTCCCTGAAACAGATGACTTTGCCGTGATCGCCGCAACGGTTCGAGCGAAGTTTGCAACCGCCAAATTCTCGAATGACCCGGATGCCGGTGTTCCCGGCGAATCGCCTGGCTCCAACCTGCCGGGAGCCCAGCCAACCCCCACCACCACACAGCCCCCTCCTCGGGAAAAGCCGGCTGTCCATATCGGGAATGGAGGATTTGGCGGATTGAGCGGTGTGCCCAGAAAGTCGGAAACGCCCGCGGAGAAGCCGGTCGCCTCATCGGCAGACGCTCCGGAAGCCTCTTCCGAGGCGACTACCCCCATTGTCGGAGACGCTGCCGAGGTAGGAAGCGAGATGCTGATCTGCTCTTCGTGCAACAAGGCAATCACCTCCGCCCAGCAGACACTCGCGGCTTGCCCGCATTGTGGCATTACATGGTTGACTGCCCCTGCGGCAGGATCTCCGTCGCACCGTCTGCCGGGTGCCCATGGAGCGAATCCACTGCCAGCCCCCACGGTGAACACAGCCCCCATCTCGAATCCGGGGGCTCAATCACAGGCCACTGTCGTCCAGCCACTCGGGCCGGGCGCAGCCCCAACCGTTTCCCCTGGCTTTCACATCGACACCATTCCAGCGTGGGCCAAAGCGTGTGTGTTTGCGGTGCTGCTGCTGGTGGTGTACCACATCTTCTTTCGCGGATAGCCCGTGTTTTGCGGATACCCGTGGGCCCCGATTGTTACGGCCCGTTTCTCACGGGGATCTGTCCCGCCGTTGTTCCGCTGATGACTCGCCAGAAAATGCGACGATAGTCCGCAAGACACTATCAAGAATGGGGTTGTGCCGTTTTGTCGCCTGCTGTGCAGGCATTTACCCCTATTGTTTCTGATTTTTTACCCGCACAAACAGCCCATGCTTACTATCCTCCCTGGATGTTCCGACCGGCACATCCGTTGAATAAGTTCTCTTGAGCACTGCCGTTAAAACGCTATTCCTCCAAAAAACCAGACCAGATGTCGATCTCCTACCGTAAGCGCTGCCACAAGCGGCCCTGTAAAGCCAAGGAATTTCGCAACACTCCGCCTGCACGGGTGTCGTTGCGATGAGATCGGTTGGGGGGGAACATGTATCGTCGAGTCTGGCACATCGCGGCGCTCGCTATTCTGGCGGTCTACGGGACCACGCCAGCGCAGGCTCAGTTCCGGTTCAATGTCGAGGCTGTCTTCATGGACCGCAATGACGGCGACGGCGGCACCCTGATCGAGGGACAGGACAGCATTTCCAGCACCCCGGCCTATGACTTTCAGACCGGTTATCGTTTTACGTTGGGTGGTTCTTTTCAGCAGTTTGATGTCGAAGTGATCGGCATGCAGATTGATGACTGGGACAGCCGAAGCTCGGGAACCCTGGTGTCTGAACTGGTTCTTGACGACACAGCGGACAATCCGATCGTGGTCCCGGTGATCCCCGCCAATCAGCTGGGCTTTAATGCCCTCGTCAAGGTGGCGGCCAACTCGGCGGACGAAACCTCGGAAAGCGAGCGATTGCAGTCCGTGGGGACGTGGTTTGTCGATGGCACCTCCCGGTTCCGAGATTACCAGGTTAACATCGGCACCAATCCCAAGCAGTATCCTTGGCAGCTGTCTGTCGGCTATCGACAGTTGCGGTTGGACGAGACTCAGGGATTCGGTGTCACTGGCACGTTCGATGCCCTGGATTCGGACGATGCTGCGGTGTTTGGTGATCTGGCGAATGATGCCAATGACTCGTTGTCGCATGGGGCTCTGATCGATGCCGGTTTCTCCTTGCGGCAGGGGGCGGGCGATGGTTACGACGCCTTCGATACGGATGTCGGTCCAGATCAGTTGCAGCTGTATTATGCCAACAGCACCAAGAACACCCTGAACGGAGCTCAAGTGTCCGGGAGCTACTCTTTGCATCCGGGTGACATGGCCGACATCTCGATCTTCAGCCGGGCGGGGATCTATCACAATCAGATGCGGGCCGAACTCGGCGAGTACCTGATCGGCAGCGGCAACGATGATTCGATGTATGAAGCCACGATTCGCGGCGACAAACATGGCGTGGCCTTCAGCAGTTCGCTGGGACTGAAACTCGCCATCCCGGTGACCGACTACATCTCTCTGACGGGCGGCTATGAAGCGATTTACGTGGCCAATCTAGCGCTCGCCTCCAACCAGAATGACGGGATTGAGTACGGCCCTCTGGGAAACCGTCGCTACTCGGTTCAAAATGGCGACAAATTGATTATGCACGGGGCCACCTTGGGGATGCTGTTGACTTGGTAGTGTCGTCGGGCAGGGGGGATCGCGTGGTGCGTTGCCTCAGGAACCGTGATTCCCGATGATGCGGGAAATCGCGAACCTGCATGAGACACCCATGTCCGATCAGCCCCCAGCTGCCCCCGTCATTCGTCCGTCGACCTGGTCAGAGATGCGTCGCACCGAGGATTGGTGGGCGATCTGGATTGGCGGACTGCTTCTGCTGCTGATCTTGGGCTCCATTCTGTGGCGCAGCTCGGCGACTGAAGCGGTCGTCAGTTCCCTGAAGCCCTATATCGCCAAACCCGCCAAGTGGAGAGCCTCGCCGCTGGAGGCTTTGGTCGACAAAAAGGGACACAGCCTGCTGCCCGGAATTGCCGGAGTCGGTCTGCTCGCCGCCGTGATGTTCAGCCTGGCCCAAATCGGCATGCGGCGCCCCTTGGGGCGATTCTTGCGGGCCTTTCCCGCAGTGTTCGGGCTGGCGCTCCTGTCTCAGTTGCTGTCTGAGCATGAGATCATCAAATACTACAATCTGGAGTACCCGCTCTGGGGTCTGTTGATCGGGCTGATATTCAATGTGACGGTGGGGGCTGAGTGGCTGCGTCCCGCCCTGCAGACCGAGTTCTACATCAAAACGGGACTGGTATTGCTGGGGGTTGAGGTTCTGCTGCCGTTACTGCTCTCGCTGGGGATTCCGGGGATCTGTGTCTCGTGGGTGGTGACACCCATTGTCCTGATCACGACCTACCTGTTCGGACAGAAGGTCCTGCGAATGGAATCTCCTTCGCTGAACATGGTGATTTCAGCCGACATGGCCGTGTGCGGTGTCTCTGCGGCGATCGCTACCGGCGCAGCCTGTCGGGCTCGGAAGGAAGAGATTTCGCTGGCGATCACCCTGTCTCTGGTCTTCACGGCAATCATGATGGTCCTGCAGCCCTTGTTCATCAGCCTGGTCGGCATGAACGAAGTGGTGGCGGGGGCCTGGCTGGGTGGGACGATTGACTCGACGGGAGCCGTGGGCGCGGCGGGCGAACTGGTGGGCCCCGCCGCCCTGAAAACCGCGACGACGGTCAAGCTGATTCAGAATATTCTGATTGGTGTGATCGCCTTTGGAGTCGCAACATTCTGGGTGACCCATGTCGAGCGACAGGCCGGTCACTCGCGACCTGACCCCTGGGAGATCTGGTACCGGTTCCCGAAATTCGTCATCGGTTTTGTGGCGGTCTCGGCGATCTTCTCCTGGATTTCCGCGACCGGAAGCGATGGACTTAACCTGGTGAAGGCGACCGAGTCAATCTCCAAAGAATTGCGAACATGGTTCTTCTGTCTGGCGTTTGTCTGTATTGGACTGGATGTTAATTTTCAGGAAGTGCGATCGAATCTGAAAGGGGGCAAGCCGCTGATTCTGTATGTCTGCGGCCAGACTCTGAATCTGGTACTGACGTTCGTCATGGCCTGGCTCATGTTCGGAGTGCTGTTCGAGAGTACGTCCCGGGAATTGATCCAGCAATCGCAGAAGAAAGACATCCCGGGAGTGAAGCCGTGAGAACCCTGGCTCTCATCGCGGCACTGATGATCTTGGCCGGCATCTGGCTGATCGCATTGCCGTATTGGGCGAGCCAGCCCCAGATGCGTCAGGCTCTGGAACGACATGCCGCGGCGGGACTCAACGGGGGGGCCACCTACTACACCGAAAACCCCGCTGCACTTTCGAACCTCCAGGCCATCCAGCGGCTGCAGCAGCAACAGCCCCACCTGTTCTGGAAGCTCTGATCGATGGTATCCTCATCGTTTTGTAGCCCCGAGCCTGGAACTTCCGCTTGAGCAGGACCAAGACATGTTGTTCATTCCCATTCCGCCACTATTCCACTCCGCATACAGCGGAGCCGCATTTGAATTTTGCATTGACTGCGAATCACCGCTCGCTCCGTCCGGGATCGTTTACTCCGTGCAGAAGTTTGTTGTGGCGAACGAAACGGTTTTTGAGCTGGCGATCTGCAACCAATGTCGAACGGCCCTGTACCTTCAATTCTCCGAGGAATCACGAGCCGCCATTCAGGGCTACATTGATCAGCACAGCCGTCCCCAGCCCCTGGTGATCGTCTTGCCTCACGACACGGAAGCCAACGCAGAGACTCAGCAGGTCGACGTGGAATCGCTCGACTCTCTGCAAGCTTGCGTCTTGTGCCAGACCCACAAATCTCAACTCCACCGCTATGCGATGGTCGGGCTGTTTATCGGAGATGAGTTGATGGTGATGAATCGGAACGAATCGCACATCCCGATCCCCTGTCTGATCTGTGATCGCTGCAATCGAGGTATGGAGAAGCTGTTGTCCAAGGCGACCAGGGACGAGTGGAACCGGTTCATCGAGGACCACTTTTCCGGTCCGCCGGGGATCGAACTGGATCCCACGCACGAGCTGCCACTGCTCGTATGAATACGACAATACCGGCAGGCAGGCCCGCCGGGGACGCACCTTTCGCAGCTGCGCGGGTGTCACGGAGCAGGCCAGACAGCATCTCCCGAGATCTCAGGTGAGGTCGGCCTCTTCCGTTGCAATTCCTCGGCATCCAGAACGAACAGCGGACTGATTTCCAGCCGGGCGGTGGCGGCGACGCGGACTCCGGCATCGATCGCCATCTGCCGGGCTGCCTGGAGGAGTGCCGCTCGTGACGTCTCTGGTGAGTCCGCCCCGCTGCGGTTCTTCACCGGATTAAACTCGATGGTCCGATCGGCCTCGACGACCAGGGCTGTGGTGGCCAATGGCAGGACATCGAAGATGAACTGTTCGAATTTGAACGCATTTTTGTCGGTTGGGGTGATCGATTCTCCCGCGCTGTCGAGATACGGGACCGGCTTGTTGGCCCGATGGTAGGGCAACTCCTGCCCGCGATCGATCATTCCTTGAAGGAAGCTGCGGTTGATGACGTGTATCGCGGTGTTACCTGCCCAAAACCGCAGCTGGCCATCCGCCTCGGTTTCGCGGGTCCGCTCGACCGGCATGTCGCTGTATTCGATGATCTGAGTCTGGCCATCAATCGAGACCAGCACGCCCATCTTCTCTTCCGCCGAAACCTTGGCGACGACCTTGGAACTCATCTCGGAATTGTGCAGGAGATGCAGTCCCAGGAACGCGGGGTCGCAGACAATCGCGGTCGGGTTGTCGACTTGATGATAGTACAGATATTCGACGCCCCGTCGCTGCATCTCCGCCAGGAGTCCTTCGTTCCGCAGAGCGTTCAGCAGTCCGCCGTGCCCATCGGGGCTCAGTGCCACGGAGTCTTGAGATTCCATCAGAATGCCGCCATCGCGAATATCGACAGCTGGCAGTTTTCCCTGTCGGAAGAAATAGACATCTCCCCGGTCCATTCCGAAGAACTGCTGTTCTTCAAAGAATGCCACGGTCTCTGCATGGGTCGCGTCACTGGTCATGATTAAGTATGGGATCGTCCGTCCGGCCCGCTGCCCACGGGCGAGTAGCTGCTCGCAGAAGATCTGAAACAGCGTTCGATTTGATACAGGGCCAATGGGAAACATCCCTTTGGGGTGGTCAAATCCCAGGCGGGTTCCCTGCCCACCCGCCACAAGAATGGCTCCGACCTGCCCCGCTGCCAGAGCCTGCTCCCCCCATGTCGTGGCTCGCTTCCATAATTCTCGATCCGCAGGCGTCACGGGCTGCCGAACGAGTTGAGAGGGGGGGGTGGCCCGGCTTGCCCGGTCGGCTCCGGCCTCTCCTGCATCGGTCTCTCTCGCCTGATAGAGCCTCTGAATCAGTGGAAAATCGATCGACTCCAGCTGATGCTGCAATTGGCTCTGCTGAGTGGGGGAAAGGATGTCCCACCACCGGACCAGATGTTCTTGTCTCGTGAATGCCAGTCGTTTCGTCAGTTCGAGCGGCGCGGGCATGGCGTTCTTTCTGTCATTGTTGCGAGGTGATCGCGAATTGTGCCGAGTGGTTCTCTCGTTGAGAAGAGGATCTCCTGTCGCCTCACGGAAGTGCACCTTTTCAAAGTGCGCGAGCTGTCAGCCGCCGGCATTCCGCCAGAAGAAAACGCCCCGGCATGAAACGGTGCGTTGCCGGGCATCGTCCTCTGGTCTTGACTCTACCTCACATGGCATCCGTATCTGGAATCTCGCCTGACCGGCTTTCCGAAAAACGCCGGACCGCGTCGTTCTTTACCATCAGAATGGGTTTGATGGTCGCCAGATCGCTTGCTGACGGAACGATCCGATTCCAGCAGGGATCAACCCAGGGGGCTTGTCAATCGGGTATTGGCGGCCTTCCGAATGTCGCTCCCGCAGAAATGTCCGATTGCAGCAGGATCACTCGATCTACTTCAAAATGCATAGGAAACACTCAAAATGAGGAGAACCCATGCACAAAATCTGTTGTCAGAGATCGTTCAACAAGATTTGACAAGGCAAATCACTGGGTGATCGCCATTGATGACCAAAGCACCCCAAAACTGCGTGTTTTGACTGCGTTAAGAAGAACCCCCGCATTTCCAGCTCGCTTCGTGCCATTCACCAGATGCCTCTTGTCGAACTAAATATCCAGTGATACGCTGCAAATGCGGAGTATTTCAACCGTTAACACAAGGGCCAAGTGCATGGTTGCGAACAATGAGCAGCAGACGGTGTTTCTAGTGGATGATTGTCCGTTATTGCTCGAAGCATTAGCGAACAATTTTAATCGAGAACCGGAATTCACGGTCATCGGAACGGCAAGCGACAGCGATGATGGATTTCGAAAAATCCTCGACTGTGCTCCTGATCTGGTGTTGTGCGATGTCGAGCTTCCGGGACGCGGGGCGTTTACAATGGCTGAGGAGGTACTGTCACGCCTCCCTCTGTTGCGATTGGTTTTCCTGACAGATTACGTAACCGATGTCTTTTTGGACCAGACGCTCCGCGTTAATGCAACGGGGTATCTGCTGAAGACCGAGCATCCCTCCGACATTGTAAAAGCGGTTCGGTCGGCGATGCGTGGCGAGCGTTGTTTCTCGAATGATGTGCTGGATCGCCTCGATTACCACCCCGCATCCAAGCGGTACATGGTGCGTTCGACCAGCTACCTGTCCAGCCTGACGAATCGTCAACTGGAGGTGTTGCGACATCTCACCCGTGGCGAAAGTGTCAAGGAGGTGGCCCGGGCGATGATGCTGTCCGAACGGGCAATCGAAAGTCACAAATACCGGATTATGCAAAAGCTGGGAATCCACGACCGCGTTGAGCGGGCCCGGTATGCCATTCGGGAAGGTCTGACCGTTCCCTAAGGGAAGTGGCGGGAATGAAAGTCCCCTGTAGAACGGCCTTTCCCAGCCGTTTGAGATCGGCCTTTTCTGGTCAAGACGGCCTGGAAAGGCCGTCTTGCGGGGAGACTATTTTCGACCGCCTCTCTGAGGCCCTGTTGTTAAT
>QWPB01000093.1 GCA_003671275.1 Planctomycetota bacterium
CAACGTCGGTGCTTGGAGCAACTACGGCCTCGCGGTGCCGAACTTCTCGAACGACACGCAGTCGCAGAACGACACGATCCGCTACCTGACCGATGTGGTCGGTCGCAATCTTCAGGCGATCCTCTGGCATCCGGATGCCCGACTCCGGACTCCGCCGTCAATCAACACGCTGACCCGGATTCACAAGCTGTGTACGCGGGCGCGGTCGATTCTGGCCTCGCGGGCCGTCCCAGCAGCGACGCTGAATATGGAGACGGCGCACGCCCTCCCGGCAGCAGAGCAGTTCCTGGTCTACCCGACTCCGTACTTCAAGGTGCGGAACCAGTGGCTCAAGCAGTATGCCGGGTTGATGCTGCTGTCACTGACCGAGTCGATGCAGCACCAGGAGAACGCCCGTCCGCTGGAAATCAGTGAGGCGTTCGCCGGGCTGATCGGCCAGTACGTGCAGCGGGTTTACCGGCTGATGGCCACGGAACTGTTCCGGGTGCCGCTGGCTGAAGCGTCGAAGCCCGACTTCACGATCAGCGACGAACAGCTGGCGAGTTACAACCCCTCGGTCTGGTTCACCTCGACCGAGATGCTCGACACGGTCGCCCCGCTGGATGACTGGCCGACCGAGGATGATCTCGAAGTACTGACCAACGGGATTCCAATCAGCCATCTACCAGTATTGGGACGTTGGCCCAATGGTCCGGTGGCGAGTGCGGGAACCAATGGTCAGGCCACTGTGCCTCCGACTGAGTCGTTTGCTCCGGCACCCTCCGCGTAAGTGAGGTCGTGATGTACGAGTACCGCGCCCGCATCTCGCGGGTGATTGACGGAGACACCGTGGAGGCCGAGATCGACCTCGGGTTCCGCGTGTCTCTGGACGTGGTGCTGCGGCTGGTCGGGATCAACACCCCCGAGGTGCATGGTCCCGACCGCCCACGCGGTCTGGCTGCGAAGGGGCACCTTATTGAACTGCTGCAGCAACTGACGCCTGCGGATGGACGGATTGTCGTCCGGACGCAGAAAGATCTGACCGAGAAATACGGTCGCTACCTCGCCACGCTAATCGCCAATGATGTGAACCTGAACGACCGGATGGTCGCCGATGGCCACGCGGTGCCGTACATGACCTGAGCCAACCCTCTGGCTTTCCTCTTTCGTCTCTCACCTCTGGACTCTCCGATGTCTGTGAAACTCGGTCTCGATGCCCGGCTGTATCGCAACACGGCGGTGTATGCCTCGCCGACTTGGAACGAGGTCAGGAACGTCAAAGACCTGACGCTCTCCCTCGAAGCCGGAGAGGCCGACGTGACCACGCGCGGCAACGGCGGCTGGCGGGCGACGATCGCCACGCTGAAGGACGGCAGCCTCGAATTCGAAATGGTCTGGGACACCGCCGATGACGACTTCACCGCTATCCGCACCGCGTTCTTGACCAACGGCACGGTCGAGTTCGCGGTCCTTGATGGAGCCTACAACACCGCCGGATCGCAGGGGCTGCGGGCCGCGATGGCGATCACCAACTTCAGCCGCTCCGAACCGCTCGAAGAGGCGATCAAGGTCAGCGTCACCGCCAAGCCGACCTACAGCGATCACCCTCCGGAATGGATGGTGACGACGTAGTCATCTGACATCAGGCGATGATTGTGGCGATCCCATATTGCGGGATCAGCGGATCGCGGGTCACTAGGGTCGCATTCGAAACAATCGATTGGGCAATCAACATGCGGTCAAACGGATCGCGATGATGCAGGGGCAAGGTCTCCGTGGTCGCGATATGGGCCTCGCTGATCGGCAGATAAACGAACCCCGCGTCATGAATTGCGGTCTCCAGATTCAAATTGGCGGACAGCTTTCCGATCGTGCGTTTGATCGCGATTTCCCACAGCACGATCGTGCTGACGAGAACTTGGTTCGCGGGATCTTCGATGGCGACTCGAGCATCCAGGCTCAGACTGGCCGGATTCGAAAGCCACCAGAGAAACGTATGCGTGTCGAGCAGAAGTGTCACGGCATCATCCCGAACGCTTCTTGAATATCGTCGGGCCATTCATCGAAATCGGGAGCCATCACAATCTGCCCCGCGTACTGCCCACCCGAGCGTTTGTTCTGCCCTTGATGATTTGATGTCGCAATTGGCAATGGCGAAACAACCTCGACTCGTACGGCTGTGCCTTCGGGCAGAGCGTTCGGCGAGTCAAGCACAACGACACCGTTCTTGATGTGACCGGGCATGATCATCGTGGGATCTCCTTGTTCAAACAACGTCTCGATTCTACCCGCTGAGCGGTCTGCCGTGTAGACGATTTCCTCCTTTTCTCCTGAAGACCCCATGCACACCTTCAACGACACTCTCGGTCGCACCTGGACCGTCACGATCAACGTCGATGCAATCCGCCGCGTGCGGTCTCTGCTTGATATCAATCTCCTCGATGCCATCGAGGGCAAGCTCCTCGAACGGCTGGTGACTGATCCAGTGCTGCTGTGCGATATCCTGTTCGCATTGGTTCAACCGGAAGCTCAGGTGAAGAACATCTCGGATGAGGAGTTTGGCAAGGCACTCGGCGGAGATGTCCTCGACCATGCCACCACGGCGCTGTTGGAGGAACTGGTCGATTTTTTCCCGAGCGCCCGGCGGACGGTGTTCCGCAAGGCGCTGGTCAAGCTCAAGCGGCTGGAGGGGATGGCGATCGAGACCGCGAACCAGCGACTGGAGAGCGACGAGCTGGAACGGAAGATGACCGCCGCTCTGAACTCCATGTCGACATCTGGCGACTCATCTGGCAACTCGCCGGTGTCATCGGCGTAGTTCCCGGCCCGTTCACTCTGCGGGAACTGGTCTGGATGGCGGATGCCAAACAGACCGACGCCTGGAACCACACCGCAGCTGTCCTGGCGATGCTGGCGAACACGCACCGCAATCCGAAGAAGACACGCCCGTTCAAGCCGAGCGACTTCCATCCCGGCATGCGACGTACGCGACCGAAGGAACCCATTCCGAAGGTCGATATCTCCATCCTCAAGACGGTGTTTGTGAAATAGATGGCCGCCGCTCAAGGTATCCGTGCTGGCCGAGCGTTTGTCGAGCTGTTTTCCGACGACACGAAGCTCGTGCGCGGGCTGCGGTCGGCGGAGAAGCGGTTGAAGGCGTTCGGGGCCAGTGTGCAGTCGATCGGGACCAAGATCTTCGGTCTCGGGGCGGCAGCCATTGCCCCGCTACTGGCCACCACGAATGTATTCGCCGAGCTGGGCGATCAGCTGGCGAAGATGTCCGCCCGCACCGGGATCTCGGTGGAGTCACTGTCGGAGTTGGGTTACGCCGCCGAGCAGTCGGGGGCGGACATGGAGACTCTCGAAGGCGGCGTCCGCAAGCTGCAGAAGTTTCTGGTGTCCGTGGCGGAGGGATCGGACTCGACACTGTCGGTCCTCTCCAGTCTGGGGCTGACGCTGGCTGATCTGTCGCGGCTCACGCCAGACAAACAGTTCGAATTACTCGCCGATCGCATATCGCAGATTCAAGACCCGGCGATTCGGGCGGCGATGGCGATGGAAGTGTTCGGCAAGACCGGCACTTCGTTACTGCCGATGTTCCAGGACGGAGCGAAGGGGATTCAGGCACTGCGAAAGCAAGCCCGCGATTTGGGACTGGTGATCCGGACGGAGGACGCGAAAGCGGCTGAGCTGTTCGGCGACACGCTGTCCGACCTGTGGAAGGTCATCAAGAGCGGCGTCTTCGCGGTCGGGATGGCGATTGTCCCGCTGCTGCAAGACTGGGCGCTGAGTGCGATCCAAGTCGCCAAAGTCACCGTCGACTGGGTGCGCGACAACAAACAGCTGATCGTCACGGTGTTCAAGATCGTGGCGGGCGTCATGGCCGCCGGAGCTGCGATTCTAGCTCTGGGAGTTTTGGTCTACGGCGTCGGAGCAGCGTTCGGTATCGCAGCTTCACTGATCACTGGAGTCGGAGCGGTCCTGGGAACCATCGGCACCGTGATCGCCGCGTTGTTGTCGCCGATCGGCCTCGTGTCGGTCGCGATTGTCGGGCTGGGTGGCTATCTGCTGTATGCCTCGGGCCTCGGGGCGCAGGCTCTGCAATGGCTGGCCGACCAGTTTCAGTTGTTGAAGGCGGATGCCCTCGCCGCGTGGCAGGGCATCGGCGATGCCCTGGCCGCCGGGGATCTGTCGCTGGCGGCCAAGATCCTGTGGCTCACGCTGAAGATGGAGTGGCAAAAGGGGGTCGCGTTCCTGGAGGAACATTGGGCAGCCTTCAAAGAGTTCTTTCTCAGCGTCGCGACCGATGCGTTCTATGGCGTGGTGGGGGTGCTGATCAACGCCTGGTCCGGGTTGCAGTCGGCGTGGATCGAGACGACGGCGTTCCTGGCCGATGCCTGGACGGTGTTCACTTCAGGACTCACCAAGGGCTGGAGCACTGCCCAGAACTTCATCAGCAAGGGCGTACTGCGGTTGATGAAGCTGTTCGATTCGAGTCTCGATGTCGAAGCTACTTCGAAAGTTCTCGACGAGAACTTTGCGGCACAGAACGCCGTGAATGATCAGCAGAGGAACCAACAGATCGGTGAACGCGACCAGCGGCGACAAGAGCAACTCGGCCAGGTCGAGACTGAGCGACAGGCGGCACAAGACGAGAACGGGCAGATGGCTGCCGACAGTCACGCCGCTCGGCAGCAACGGAATCAGGACGATCTGCAGGCCTCAGAGGAAGCACTCCGCAAAGCCCGTCAGGAATGGAAAGCTGCGATCGCCGATGCCGCCACGCAGCGGCAACAGGTTGAAGCCAACGCCCCCGACCGCCTGCGCCGCGCCCAACAGGATCTGTCCGGAATGGACGATCTCCTGAGCCAGATCGGCCAGGACAAGGTCAGCGTCAAAGGGACGTTCAACGCCCTCGGAGCCCGTGGCCTCGGTTCCGAAGGCCCTGCCGAACGCACCGCCAAAGCGACCGAAGACACCGCCAAGAACACCAAACGCATCCTCCAGGAAGCCCAACACGGGGGACTGACGTTTGGGTGAGTCGGGAGACGGGGGTCGGGAGCCAGAGATGAACGATTCTTCCAAAGCCTCCGGACCCGGTCTCATCCGCAAGGCTGCCAACTTCGGCAAAGCCGTCGTAAAGCACGTGGCGGATGGCGGCAAGCATGTGACGGACGAGGTCTATCTCGCTCGCCTCTCGGTCTGTGCCAATTGCCCATCACTTGATCCGCAGAAGCTGCGGTGCAAGGAGCGGACCTGCGGGTGTCGGCTGAAGACGAAGGCCCGTTGGCGTTCCGAATCCTGTCCTCTCCAGAAGTGGCCCGCTGTGTAAGGAACTGCGATGCCAATTACCGTGGCCGAAAAATGGGACAGCCGCGAAGGGACGCAGGGCGAAGGGGCGTCGACCGATCTGCGGTACATCATCCGGGGGACGGATGACGATACCGACGCCAAGAGTGCCCTCGTCGCCGGTTCACCCGCGTTGTACGCCGGGCTGGTTCGCCAGTCGTCACACATCGAGCGGATTGGGGAAGACACCTGGGATGGAACGGTGCGGTATGGGCTGACTAGTCCGCCGGAGACGGGGCAGTCGTCGTTCTCATTCGACACTGGCGGTGGCTCGCAGCACATCACCCAGGGCCGAGGCACCAGCGCCCGCTACTCCGCCCCCGGCAAGACGGCTCCCAACTTCGGCGGGGCGATCGGCGTGACGCAGGACAACGTCGAAGGCGTCGACATCTATGTCCCGGTCTACAACTTCTCCGAGACCCACCACCTCGCCCCCGCAGCTGTGACCGGAGCGTACAAGGCGACGCTGTTCTTCCTGACTGCGACCGTCAACAGCGACGGATTCAAAGGGTTCGCCCCCGGCGAGGTGCTATTCCTGGGAGCTTCCGGCACGCAGCGTGGCCAGGAGGACTGGGAGATCACCTTCAAGTTCGCCTCCAGCCCGAACGCCACCGGTCTGGTCATCGGCGAAATCACCGGGATCAACAAGAAGGGCTGGGAGTACCTGTGGGTGCGGTACGCCGATGCCGAGGACACGACCGCCAAAGTGTTGATCAAGAAGCCAATCGCGGTGTATGTCGAGCAGGTGTATCCCACCAACAGCTTTGCGTCGCTGGGGATTGGTTCGTAGTTCCTCTCTCTGCTCTCACCCATGGAAAAAGTCCAATCCGGTCAACCGCTGCGCATTCCTGCCGAGACGTTCAATGCGTTCCTCGACGCAGCTCAGGATTTCCGGAATCGCCAACAGGCCCGGTCTCGTGATCCCCAGCCGACGTTCCGCCAGTCGGGGATCGTGAAGGTCAAGAACGCCAGCGGTGAGGCCCGCGGGCGGTTTGAGGTGCTGGGGATCGATCGTCCGATCTTCACGCCGACGGACAGCCTCGACACATTTCAGAACAACATCCTGCTGGTCGGTGTGGTCCCGGATAAGGAGGACCATCCCGGCCGGTTTTGCATTTTGCTGGAGCCGCTGGACGTCGATGGGATCGGCCTGGCTGTGATCAGCGGCGTTTGCCCGGTGCGGCTGGATGTCACCGAAGAGAGCGACACGTTCGCCGAGATCGAACACGAAGAGACGGGGTTCCTCAAGTCCGGCGGCAGTGGCTCAGCCACGATCCTGTGGAAGGAGCCCGGCACCGGGGCCGACAAGTGGGCCGTGGTCCGCCTCGGCGATGCCCAGCCGATCATCCGCAAGGCCGAGATGATCGATACCTTGAAGCAAGGAGACACGGAGCCCGCGAAAGCCTGGCTCCTCAAATACGAGAACGATGCCTGGGCACGCACTGACCAGCAGATTGATCTGTACGGCGACCAAGGCTTCCGAGGCGTGGCGTTCGGCAAGACTGCCACCGTCGATGCCGGGGACAAGATCGATGTCTACTTCTCGCACGAGGCGAAACACTGGTACGGCGTAGTGGGCGGCTGGTACTTCCACGGCGATATCGTCGATGACATTCCGGAGGGCGCAGGCGGCGAGGTGAAGCTCAACGTCGGGGCCGGTGCCGACGCCCGCGAGATCACCGTCCCCGCTTACAGCCCCTACGCCGCCGTCAAGAAAGATGACTTCGTCTCGGCCAACTGGAATACGTTCAGTCTGCATTGGGACATCGGGCCGTTCCAGAGCGGGACAGCTGCCGATCCCGGCTGTGGGCTGGAGAAGGTTGATGATGCCAATGACCCGGATGATGGCAAGTTGCGGGTGAAGGTGGCGGACCTCGCGGGCGTGGGGCTCGAGCCTGCCGAGACCGGTTGCGAGTTGACCGTCGATCCCGGCTGTGGGATCGGCGTCAACGCCGAAGGCGTTTTCCTCGATGCCGCCTCGGTCGCCGGGCCGGGGTTGAGTGCCCTGGGAGCCTGCAGCCTGGGTGTCGTCCCCGGCTGTGGGATCAGCGTGGCCGGCGGGTTCGTGGCGGTCGATCCTGCGCAACTGGCCGGGAGCGGTCTGTCTCCCGCAGGCAACTGCCAGCTGCAAGTCAACACCGGCTGCGGCCTGACCACCAACGGCGGTGTGGTGGCGATCAACACGGCGGACCTCGTGGGGAACTCACGCGGGCTGCGGACGGTCGGAACTTGCGGGATCGAGGTCAACGCGGGATGCGGACTGAAGTACAACTTCGACGTGGTCGAGGTGGATGCCGACCTCCTGGCTGGGAATGGCCTGGAGGTTATGCAGGGGACCGACTGTACGCTGACCACGCATCTCGGCTGTGGGCTGATGTTCGCGCTCGATGGCAGTGGAGCGATCGACATCAACCCGTTCTCGATCGCCGGGAAAGGCCTCGAAGGGGACGAGACGGACAACAGCTGTAAGGTGGATGTGAATGTCGGCTGCGGTCTGTTCATTAACGGCAGTAACGAACTGGAAGTGGCCCACGACGAATTGGCGGGGGACGGCCTGACGCTCGGTGACAACTGCGCCCTTAATATCGACTGCAGCTGGATCGAGGATCACTGCCCGGGTGTCGCAGGTCCGCAAGGTCCGCCGGGTGATCGAGGGTCTCCGGGAAACGACGGTTCACCGGGTTTTCCCGGCGATGAAGGACCGCAGGGGTACCAGGGGTATCAAGGCCACCAGGGCGAACGCGGCTACCAAGGGTATCAGGGGTTCCAGGGCTTCGATGGTCCGCCAGGCGATCCGGGGTTCCCAGGGGAACCAGGACCACAGGGCGTTCCCGGCTCGAACGGGACGGGAGCACAAGGACCACCAGGCGATCCGGGGGCGCAGGGATACCAAGGTGTTCAAGGACCACCAGGCGATCCGGGCTCACAAGGTGGCTCGGGTCCGCAGGGCCTGACCGGCTCGCAAGGCAGCACCGGCATCGGTACTCCTGGACCGCAGGGGCCCCAAGGTTCGCAGGGTTCCACGGGAAGCCAAGGTTCCGGCAGCTCTGGTCCGCAAGGCCCGCAGGGTGTTCCCGGTGGCCCGGGTCCGCCCGGACCTCAAGGCTCCACGGGTAGCCAAGGCTGGGGGGTCCCGGGGCCGCAGGGACCACAAGGCTTCCAGGGATCTCCGGGAAGTCAAAGCAGTGGGAGCCCAGGTCCGCCAGGTCCGCAAGGACCACAGGGCGTTTCGGGCAGCCAGGGAGATGGTCCTCAAGGTTCCCAAGGCCCGCAGGGGGCGCCCGGCATGATGGGGATGACCGGACCTCAAGGGCCGCAAGGTTCACCCGGAACCCAGGGGTACGGCAGCCCGGGGCCCCAAGGTCCACCAGGCGACCCCGGTATGATGGGGATGACCGGACCGCAGGGGCCCCAAGGTTCGCCCGGGATGAAGATGGCCATCGTCCCCTGCGAAGGCGACTTCGTCGCTTTGTTCTGTGTTGAATCACCCGAGGTGAGGTTTGAGGACTTCGTCCGTGTTCCGATCACGGGACCGATGACGACTACAGCCATCGATCCCCGGTTCATTGCCGTGTGCGAACCCGGTTCGATCGACGTGATCTCGGTGACCTCCCCATTCCC
>QWPB01000158.1 GCA_003671275.1 Planctomycetota bacterium
AGGGCATCGCCGATCTCTTGCCACAGTGCCCCACGCAATCGGATCACGCCGCGACCGCCGACAGCCCCGATGGCCAAGTTGACGAACGGCCAGACCACGACCAGCCCCCAGGAAACCACTCCCCACAGCCCGGCCACCATCAGCGCCAGCCCCCTCCGCCCCGAATGACCATCCTCTACAGGCGGCTCGGGTCGAACGGCATTCGTCGCGAACCCCTGGCGTCCCATCCACAGCCAGTACCACAGCGTCGGCACCGTCAGCAGCAGCCCATACCCCACCGGCAGGATCAGAAACCGCCATCCCTCCACCAGTCCCACCCCACCGATCTGCTTGGTAAAGATCCACTCGGGCCAGCCGTGGGCTTGCATGAGGGTGGCGACTTCGACCTCTTGAAAACAGAGCAGTGCCGCCAGCGTGCCCGCCGTCCACTGGCGAGGCCCCTCGCTGACCCACCAGGCCCCCCACCACTCTTCACTCGTCCCGGACCGTTGCCGCCGCATCTGCCGTCGCAGGAACTGTCCCGTCGCCCCCAGCGGAGCGGCTGGTAACCACTCCAGAGCCAAGAGCGCGACCGGCGTCAATTGGGCAATCACAATGAACAGATAGAGCAGTTCATTCAGCAGCGGGGACTGCACGAAGGACAGGAGAACATTGCGGTACGCGGACCCGACCACCAGCCCTGGCACAAAGAATGGAACCAGCCACCAGCCAGTACTCCTGAGAGCCCACCGCCCGATCGCGGCCAGGCGTATCGGCCGCCCCGAATTCGCGGGGCTCCCCCCATAGACCGACCGTCCGTGAACCAGAATGCGGGCCAGCCCCAAACAGACCACCCCCGCGATGAGACTGCGACCAACCGACCAGAGAACTGCGGTTTCATAGCTCATCGGGTGTATTCCGCTTTGAGCCACTCCAGGCAGTCCCCCGCGACAGCTGCCGCATCGGCCACGTTCCACGATTCGCGGGCCCACTCGGCCAGCGGTTGGACCTCAGCCGGGATCTTCTTGCGATCGACGGTCCCCAGAGGGATCTGCCGGGCAGTCCGCGCCAGTTGCAGTTCGACCTCTTCGGAGAGCAGATACTCCAGCAGTTGGCGGGCCTCTTCCGGACGATCCGTGCTCTCCAGGAGGGCGACCGTGTTGGGAATACAGATCGTCCGGCCTGCAATGCGAATCGGCTCCATCGTGACGTTGTACCCGGCATCCAAGGCGGCAAACACATCGTCCGTATCGGTCATGCCGTAATCGCAACCGCCCCCCGCGACCATGTCCCGAACCATCGCATTCCCCGCGACGATCCGGCACTCTCGCGTAACCAGTGACTGATGAAATGCCTGCGTGGCGGTGGCTCCTTGCTGTTTCCAGAGTACCGCAAACTGGGTGAAGGTGGTTCCGAACAACGGCTTGGCCACCGCCACCCGACGCAGATCCGGAGCCTCGCTGATCAGCGAATCGAATGGCGTTCGCCGGGAATCATCGGCGGCACAAATCCAGACCCGCAGCCGACCGCCAAAGCCATACCACTGCCCGTTCGGATCGCGGAACTGAACTGGAATTCGCTCGGTATTAGTCCCCCGATACGACGAAAGCAGTCCCTGCTGTTGCAGCCGAATCGTGCCGAGGACTTCGTTATTCCAGAACAAATCGCACGGCGTCTGGTCCCCCTCACGGAGCAACCGCTCCGTCAGTCCGAGTGACTTGGTGGCCTCGGTATCCCCGACCAAGGTCACGCGGATGCCGGTCGATCGCGTGAACTCTTCGAGCACTGGCTCCGCGTAGACCAGATCGTGCGTGCAATAGATGACCAACGAATGTTCCGCGCGACGCGCGATCGAATACCACGCGGTCCCCAGCGCCAGTACCAGGCCGATCAGCCTCCACGGCAAAGAACGCGGTGCAGACACAAAGCCCCTCCGATGTGAGCGAATGCCACTCTAAAACTGGGGATTGCCACCTTCGGGTGGGTGAGGCTCCTGCCGAGCCGTGCGAGCCAGAAAACGTAGTTCCTGGCTCGCAGCGTTCCGGGATTGGCTCGCCACATCCCCAAGTCTTAGAGCCGATTCAGATTTTGTCTTCAGTCCACACAGTCAGGAATGTCTGTGCTACTGAACAGTGGGGCAGGCATCATGCCTGTCGGCCTTTCCGGCAGACCATTTCTGAAACGGCTCTCGTATGGACAGGACACTAGCAGCCACTGACCAACCGCCATTACCCGTTCTGCATCGCCTGGGCGATGATGGCCTTGACCTTGTCCGCTCCGGCTTTGGCCACCTCGTATGCGTCCTTCGCCCACAGATCCTTATTGAACAGCTCCAATGACAAAGCACAGCGAATCCCATTCGCCCGCAGTCCCTTCAGGATCGGCACGATCGGGCATTCACCATCGCCGGGGTAGACCCGATCGCCATCGCTCAACGAGGTCCGTTCACGGGCTGGATAGTCGTTGATATGGAACACATGGATGGCATTCTGTGACAGCAGATTCAGTCCCTCAAACGACGAACCACCGCGATAGATGTGGTAAAAATCCGGCAGCATACAGGCCAGCGGATGACCGCTCTCTACCATCACGAACAGCGTCTCACCAAGCCGAGACATGTTCTTGGAGAAGCCCCACACTTCGGCCATCGGAACCACGCCCATCGCGGCCCCGACTTCGAGCGCTGCCCGATAACGCTCCGCAACCACTCGCAAATCCATGACGGGGGCCGACGCTTCGTGAGCCCCGATCGGCGGAGCAGCGACCCGCGTGCCGCCGAGTGTCCGGATCATTTCCATGTCACGTTTGAGCTCTTCCAGGCCCGCCTGACGCTGGCCCTCGTCGTCGACGATCCACCGGGCAAACCCGATCGCACTTTCTACCGTCAAGTTATTGTCGTCCAACTGCTTCTTGAGATCGGTCAGCTTCCCCCCGCCCTCCACAAAGGCCCGCAGCTCGCCGATCCACGGCTCAATCCCGCTATAGCCCCCCTTCGCTGCCACATCAATCTGTTTGTCGACCGAGAGCTTCTGCCCCCGGATCGTGCTCATGTTCAAACAGACCCGAAACGGTGAGGTATTCGTCGCTGCCACAGTCGTCTCCGCCGAAGCTCTCGCAGCCAGGTGAATCCCCGCTGCCCCGATCGCCGTCGCTGCGAGCCACTCCCGCCGCGAAAGATGCCCATCCCCTGCCATGCGATACTCCTGATTACGAAGGGAGGTCACTCCTCCCTCGCAGGCACATCGTGGCACAGAGAAAGAGGAGACGCAAGCTGCGGGAAGCTCACCCGGCGACCCACGCCTCAGAAGTGGGTGCTTGAAATACGTATGATCCGCCCCCCTTGAAGAACAGATGCCATGAGGCCACCACCGGCTATTCCGTGGCGATTCCCCCAGCGATGCCACTGAGCACAGGGGAGCGACCGATGATATCTTGAACATCATTCCTGTTGCGGGTCGTTCGGACCTGCCCAAGGGCGATCGAGAACGAACGCCAACCTGGATTTCGCCGTTTCCACTAATCCACACCCACTCGCAGCTGTTTCAATTTCTCGCGGGCTCGGGTCAGAGTGGGGCCAACCGAGTTCTCGGAAATGCCCAGTTCGGCGCTGATCTCGCGGTAAGTCTTCCCTTCGAGGTGGAATTTCCGAACGATCTGAGCGTCCTGAGTCGGCAGATTTTCCAGCAAGAGGGCGATCTCTTCAACCGATTCGGACGAAGCGATCGGCATCGACTCGCCGGCGGACTCGAGCGCCGCTCCGTGGGCATCAACATGTCCCCAGGCTTCGGCCTTGCGACGGCGGATCATCTCCTTGACCACAATTCGACGAGCCACCACCGTCAGGTAGGTGGCCAGCGAGCTTTGCTCGCGAAACCGCCGCAGAATTGCAAAGTCGTGATCGATCAACCGGACAAACACTTCAGAACACAAGTCATCCAGATCATCCGAGCCGATCTTGATGCTGCGTGCGTGGGCTGTATGGCGAATCACGTGCACAAACAAACCCACAAAGCGGTCTACGAAATCCTTCCAGGCACCCGGCGCACGCGCCAGACACTGTTTGAGCAATCGACGATCGATGTCGGTCAATGCCACGGACAGTCCTGCCCAGAGGGATTTCGATTTCCACCTCTTTGAGAATACGCGCAGAGCGAAAGCCGGGCAAGACGGGATTTCGGGGCTCCGCCGGAACTAGTTACGATCTTTCGGGTTGTGCAGTGTTTATGAGCCACGGCTGCTCCGGCGATCCCTTAGCGGCAAACTGTCCGGCTTATTCTGCCGGAGTCGCTGTCACGCCCCACGTCTCCAGCCGCTGGCGAGCCAGTTCGGCCCAGGGGCCCCGTGAGTCAAACGTCAAATACCGATTCCATTGCTCAACGGCTTCGTCGCCGCGGCCCAATTCCGACAAGGTTTCGCCCTTCTGCAGGACTGCATCAGGGCAGTCTGGATGAATCTCCAGCGCCACATCAAACGCCATCAAAGCCAACTCCGGCTCACCCAACTCCCGATGCAGGCTGCCAATCTGGGTCCACGCTTCCAGATAGTCGTGGTCCAGTTCGACGGTGGCGTAAAATCGCTCCAGGGCTCCACGCGGGTTTTCACTTCGGGCCAGTGCCTCAGCCAGATGGAACTGCCGCTCCGCAGTCGGCACATCGGAAATCAAGGCCATACGAAATGCCTCGATCGCCTCGTTCAGTTCTCCCTCGTCATTTTGCTGACACCCCTGAGCGAACCATTCCTCCGCACTCCGTTGCGGCAACAGGTTCGCCCGGTCCAGCTTCAGGCAAAATGGAACATGCTCTGGATCGTCGACCGCAACCGAGCCCTCATCAAAACCCAGAAGTCGCTGCCGCGTCGTGGGAATCAACAGCCCATGCTGATCCTTAACCACCACCCGCTGTCCACGAGCCAGAATCTCCAACTGCTGAAACGGCCGCTGGTCACCGCGAATCACCGAGGGGAGCGCCCGCAGACTCTGCTCCAACTCGCGTTCCGAGACACCGGCCGTCAGTAACTCACTCAACCGCCGGGCGCTCTGCACTTCCTGCAGGTCAAAATACGGTAACCGAAACACCCTTTTTACCGCCCGAATCAACCCCATCCGCTCCCACCCACGAATCCGGTGGACGGTGACCTTCAACAACCCGCTGAGCATCGCGGGAGTGTACAGCCGCCGGGATTCTTGCGACCGCTCCTCCAGGCCCAAAGCTTGCAGCCACTCCGATTCCTGCAAAAGTCGGATCGTTACTCCTTCAGCCACAAGCTTTTGTATCTGCAACAGCTTGACGCTCGGCTGGCCATCCTCTTCCAGCGGCCAGCCTTCTTCGCCCACGACAAGCATCGTGGTCTGCCGACTGACATGCTCGGTCGCCACGCCTCCGTGCTGTTCAATCAGCACGGCTGCCTGGGCATGCGTCATCGACGCCAGTATCCCGGTCAAGGCCACCCGCTCGCCCCGCAGCACCTGAGAATTGGAAGACACATCGACCACGGAGTTTCCTTCAGACTCTGAATCCAGGAACTCACATTAGAGCATCTTCCGCGGCGGGGTTCACGCGGCGGAAATCGAAAAGCCGGGAATGCCGGAGCAGAGGACCGCCTAGCAGGACGCTGCAAAACTGGAATTTCTGTGGAGACTCACCAATTGGGGCGTCGTTTTGAGCGGCTCAGTGCTGTTTCGAGTGGTTTAGGGTGACGAAGGAACAAGAGGCACTTGCAGGCTGCATCGCATCAGTCCACCCACTGGATTGGTATCCCCACGGTTCGGCCTTCAAGATACCATCTTGCGGAACCCCAACGCCACTCCGTCGGTGTTTCCACCAGTCCCGCTCGCACAGGATTCAGGTGCATATAGATCAGCTTCTCTTCAATCTTGGCTGTCGTGTAAATCTCCAACGAATAGAACCTCACTTGCCAGATCGGATCAGACTGGGGGAACTTCGACGCATACTCCGGCATTGAGCAATACAAAAACTCTTTGATCCCCTTCGAACTCCGTCCCTTCCACTGCTGCATGAATCGGCTCAGCGGACCTGTCTTGAGGAACCAGATCCGGGCATGCACATGGTCGGGCATGATGACGAATCCAATGCAGCGCGTTTCGAACTTGATCAATTCTTCGGTCAAGATTCCAAGCAAGATTCGCTTGGGTTGATCGTGATCGAGCAAACGGCGACGGTGGTAGCACAAGAATGTGATGAAGTGAACATAGAGGAGGGAGGGCGTTCGCTCTCACTCTTCCTCAGTTTCGCGAGTTCGGGGCCGACAAGACGGGTCGAGCGGGTAGTCCTGGTTGCCGCTTGGGGATGGCGGAGCCGGCATGGCTAGCCAGTTTGTGAATCTGCCGCGTCTGGAGCCGAGCCGCATGTGCAGGAGCCAGGTGTTCAATGAGTCGCGGCTCAGCAGGAGCTTCGCCCTCCCGACCACACAAACTTACCAGAAGTACTTTCTGGCCAGCCGTGCTGGCTCCGACCTCTCCCTCGACCCATGCCACAGCTCTGATACGATACCGGCTGACTTCGACGACCCGGGGGCTTGCACCCGTGTCTCATTCCCTGGGGGAGTTATCTCGTGCGCTGGATTACTGGGCTGTTGTTGCTCGCTTGCTGGACCATTCCGGCGGGGGCGGCGGATGAAGGGTTTGTCGAACTGTTCAACGGCAAGGATCTGACTGGCTGGTCCGGGAATCCGGAACTCTGGTCGGTACAGGACGGCCTGTTAACGGGACAGACGAAGGGACCGGACCATCTCCCGTACAACCAGTTTCTGATCTGGACCGGTGCCGATGGCAAGGCGACGGTCAAGAACTTCGAGCTGAAGGTCACCTTCCGCTTGGAAGGTAACAACAACTCGGGGGTCCAATATCGCAGCCGGCTCATGCCCGAGGCGGGCGAGTTTGTCGTCGGCGGCTACCAGGCCGACATCCATGGAGATCCCGCACTGACCGCGATGGTCTATGAAGAACGCGGTCGCGGCATCATCGCGAAACGCGGCGAGAAGGTCGCACTGGACAAGGATGGTCAGAAGAAGGTCACCCCGCTCGAAGGGAAGTTCGACCAGGTCGACCTCACCCAGTGGAACGAGCTGGTCATCGTCGCACGCGGCGCTCACCTGACCCATACGCTCAATGGCCAGATCGTCTCCGACCTGACCGACCACCAGACTGAAGCCCGCAAACTGGAAGGAATCCTCGCCCTGCAGGCCCACCGTGGCCCGGCGATGAAGATTCAGTTCAAAACGATCCAGTTGAAGACATTGCCCGCAGGGGGCGCGACCGCCGCTCGCCGGCGCACGCCACCGGCCAAGGCTTCTCCGACACCCGCCAAATGGCTGTGGATCAAGGAAGGCGACAAGCTGGCTTCGACGGTTTACCTGCGTAAGGAGTTTGAACCGCAGGGTGGCTTACCGAGTGCCCGCCTGTATGGCATTGCTGACAACAGCATGAAGGTCTGGATCGATGGCGAAGAGGTTCTCAAGCACGAAGGCTGGACGGAAGTTGGCTTCAAAGATGTCACAAAGCAGTTCAACAAAGATGTTCCGGGCGGCAAGCATGTGATCGCCATCGAAGCCCAGAACAACGGCGAGGACAATCCCGCCGGAGTTCTGGCCGATCTACAGTTTTCTTCTGGCTGGCGAACCTCGTGGAACATCCCGACAGACGGCACCTGGCAAGCTTCCACCAAGGCCGATAAAGGCTGGCTCAAGCCCGGCTTCCAGGCGGACGGCTGGAAGCCAGCGGACGTGATCGCCGACCTCGAAGGCGGTCCGTGGAAGCTGACCTCCGCCAAGCTCGCTTCTGCGGGCGGTCTGAAGGCACCGACCGCGACGCCGATTGAGAATCTCAAAGTCGCCAAGGACTTTCGCGTCGAACTGCTGTACTCGGTCCCGAAGGATCAGGAAGGGTCATGGGTCAACATGTGCGTTGATCCCAAGGGGCGGCTGATCGTTTCCGACCAGTATGGGGGACTCTATCGAGTGACTCCTCCGGCACTGTCCAAGTCGCGTGAAGTCTTCACCACAGGCGTGATGGTGACGAAGGAAGGTGATGCGATTCGCATCTCCGAGATCGCGGGTGGCAGTCCCGCCGAGACCGATGGACAGGTCTTCGCAGGCGACCGCATTCTGGCGGTCGGGGACGGCGACCAGTGGGCGAGTTCCCTCGAAGCCATCAGCGCTGCCCTGACCGGTTCCGCAGCTGGCGAAGTGACGCTAAAGATCGCCGGTGCCGAGGGAGCCGAACCGGACCTCGTAACCTTGCCCCGCAAGCCGATGATCCTGTCGAGCGAAAAGGCACTGATCGAGAAGATCCCCGCCGCCATCGGCGAGGCCCAGGGCCTGCTGTGGGCCTTTGATGCCCTCTATGTCGTCGTGAACAAGGGGGGCAAGTATGACACCGGGCTGTACCGTGTGACAGATCAGGACGGCGATGACACACTCGAAAATGTCGAGTTGCTCCGCCAACTGGCGGGAGGAGCGGGCGAGCACGGGCCGCACGCGGTGCTGCTGACTCCGGACAAACAAAACCTGTACATCGTCATCGGTAACCAGACCAAGATGACCGACATCACCCACTCGCGGACTCCCCAAAACTGGGATGAGGACAAACTCCTGCCCCGGATTTACGGACGAGGCTTTATGAAGGGGGTCACTCCACCCGGCGGGATCATTTATCAGGTCGACCGCGATGGCAAAACCTGGGAAGTGATCGCGTCCGGTTTCCGCAACCAGTTCGACGCCGCGTTGAACCATGATGGCGAGCTGTTCACCTACGACGCCGATATGGAGTGGGACATGAATTGCCCCTGGTATCGGCCCACTCGAATTTGTCACGTCGTCAGCGGCACCGACTGGGGCTGGCGAAACGGCAGTGCCAAGTGGCCGATCTACTATCCGGAAACCCTGACTCCGGTGGTGGATATCGGTCCCGGTTCGCCGACGGGCGTCACCTTTGGACATGGCACGAAATTCCCCGCCAAGTACCAGAACGCGATGTTCATCTGTGACTGGAGCTACGGCAAGATGTATGCGGTTCACATGGAACCCAACGGTGCGACGTATGCGGGGATCACCGAAGAGTTCATCACCGGAACGCCATTGCCATTGACGGATGTCGTCACCCATCCGGATGGGGCCCTCTACTTCACGATCGGCGGACGCCGAGTGCAATCGGGGCTCTACCGCGTCACCTATGTGGGCAAGGAGCCCACGCAGGCCGCCCAGTGGACCAGCGGAACCCAGGAACGAGATCTGCGGCACACACTGGAAGCCCAGCATCACAAGGCCGCCGCTGCTGCGGAGCAGTCCGCGGCAATTGACACCGCCTGGGAACACCTGGGACACAAAGACCGCTTTGTCCGGGCGGCCGCACGGCTGGTGCTCGAGCACCAGCCGGTCGAACTGTGGCAAGCGCGAGCACTTGCTGAGAAAGAACCCCGCAAAGCACTCGCCGCCCTGCTGGCGCTCTCGCGGATGTTCCAGCGGTCCTACGTGCCCAACGGTCCCGATCTCGATACTCCACCGCCGGTCTATCCGGTGGCGGAGGGATCACAACAGGCTCTGCTGGTGCCGGTCCTGGAGGCGCTGGGCCAGCTTGATTGGGGCAGCCTGTCCGTGACCGAACAAACCGAGGCTGTGCGAACCGCCCACGTCGCGCTCTTCCGACTGGGGGCACCGGATGAAGAGACTCGCGAGGCCATGATTGTCGCCATCGACAAAATCTACCCTGCGAAAGATGCCGCCCTGAACAGTCTCCTGACCGAGCTGATGGTCTACCTTCAAGCTCCCAGCGCAGCCTCCAAAGGCACAGCGCTGTTAATGGCTGCTCCGACGCAAGAAGAGCAGATTGACCAGGCTCGCCACCTGCGATTTCTCAAGGCAGGTTGGACGATCGAGACCCGGACGAACTACCTCAAATGGCTCAACGCGGCCCGTACGTTCACCGGAGGGGCGAATTTTGGGGAGTTCATGAAGGAGTTGCGGAATCAGGCTCTCGCCACGTTCAGCGACGAAGAAAAGGCTACGCTGGCAGACCTGATTAACGCGCCGCTGCCACCGACCGGAACACCCGTTGCGGTGACACCCCGAGCATTCGTGAAAGAATGGAAGATGGAAGAAGCCGCAACGCTTCTGGCGAGTGGCCTGAAGGGACGGGACTTCGATCGGGGACGGACCTTGTTTGGAGCGACGAACTGCTTCAGTTGCCACCGGTTCACGAACGAAGGGGGCGCGGTGGGACCGGACCTGACCGGATTATCCGGACGGTTCAGCCCGCGCGACATCCTGGAATCGGTGTTGGAACCGAGCAAGGTCATCAGCGATCAATACTCAGCGGTGCAGATCGTGACCACCGAGGGCAAGGTCGTGGTGGGCCGGATCGTGAACCTGTCCGGGGACACCGTGCAGGTGAACACGAACATGGCGGACCCCAATGCCATCGAAGCGATCGACCGCAAGTTGATCGAGGAGATGGGCCCCGCAAAGTCCTCCATGATGCCGAACGGACTGCTCAATACGCTCAACGATGAGGAACTCCTCGATCTGATGGCGTATCTACTCAGCCGGGGTGACCGGAACCACGCGATGTTCCAAAAATAGACACATCCTGCACGGCTCTGGCCGGGTTCTACGGAGAACCCGGCCTTTTTTCTTGGCGTTTCCCGGAACGTTGTGGCCAGGAGCGGAGACCACGGTCAACCTGCGTATGGCACCGGGCCTTTCAGTCACCGTCCTCGGCGTTTCGCTCCTCGTGCAACAGTTGCAGCATTCGATGACGCCGCACCAGAAATAAGATTCCCGCGACGAGCATCAGCGAAGCCCCAAGGCCGAGAACTCTGAGTCCCATGTGGATCAGCATCATCCCAGAGGCATCGAACAGCGGTCGGTTCGGCTGTACGATCTGGATGATTTGAAAGCCAAAGTGGGCGGTCACCACGGCACACTCCAGCGTCAGTCCCGCGAGGATCATATTCCGAGCCACGGACGACCGCCCGTGGCTGAGAATCAGCATGGCCCCGATACCCAAAATCAGGATCGAGAAGAGTGATGTGACCAAATCGACACACTGATAGAGCTTGAGCAGTTCCTGATCCATTATCGCTCCTTGAACCCACGAGGCATGCCGTTATGAACGTTTCCAGGCGATCACATCATCGAGAATCTGTGACAGGGGCATTCCCGGCTTCCTGCCGATTGTTGAATACAACCGGTCGACACATGGCACCCGCCGCTGCACATCTTCAAAATTATCACCGTACGCCTGCACGTACGGAATGAACTCAATGGGCACCTGCGGGTTGACCTTTTCGATCACCGTCCGGGCCAGATCCAGCACGCTGACCGGCTGGTCGCCGCCGATGTTAAAGATTCGCCCCCCCGCGGCGGGAGTATTTGTCAGTTCGATCACGCAGTCCACGACCTCTTTCACGTGTGCAAAACAGCGAACCTGTGATCCATCGTCGTACACCACGACCGGTCCGCCCTTCAGTGCCTGATCGACGAACCGGGGCACGACCATGCCGTAGTTCCCGACTTGTCGTGGTCCGACCACATTAAAGAACCGGCCACACACCACCTTGAGTCCGTACATCTTGTGATAGGCCAGCGCGAGGAATTCATCGATCGCTTTCGACGCCCCGTAGGCCCAGCGCGGCTTGGAAGTCGGTCCAAACACCAGATCATCTTCCTCCGTCCAGACCTCTTTGGGGTTTTTGCCGTACGCTTCGCTCGTGCTGGCGATGTAGATCCGCTGCCCGCCCTGTACGGCCAGTCGCAACAGAAACTCCGTCGGATAAATGTTCGTTTCGATGGTCAACACGGGATTGTCCGCCACCAATTTCACACCGACCGCCGCCGCCATGTGATATATTGTATCGACGCCCCGCACCGATTCAGTAAGCGCCAGCTGATCCGTAATCGAACCGGTGATCATCCGCATCCGCGGGTGCCCCTCGACGGCAGCCAGATTCACCGCCCGGCCCGTCGAGAGATTGTCGAGGACCGTGACCTGATGCCCTTGGGCGAGTAGACGTTCCGTGAGGTGACTGCCAATGAATCCGGCGCCGCCGGTGACCAGACAATGTGACATGAGAACCACCTGAAAGGAATGAAGACGCCGCCAGTCTACGGCAAGTTCCCCTCGGGAGCGAGTTCCCGCGTGTGAGTGTCAATCGTGGCACCGGTTCGGCGAGTTGGTGTACGATGTCCAGTCGCCCGACCGCCCAGTTCGGCCTCACCCCACCCGAGGATCCCTCATGTTCAGTCGTCGCCAATTTCTGCAGGATGGTTCGCTGGGGCTGGGGACGATGGCTCTCGGTTCACTGCTGGGGCGTGACGGCGTGGCAGCTCCGACTCCATCGGCGAGCAGCGCCCGGCCCCCCCATGCCCCCGCACCCGCCAAGGCAGTGATCCACCTGTTCATGACGGGGGCTCCGAGCCATCTGGATTTGTTTGACTACAAACCTAAACTCAAAGAGTTCGAAGGTCGTTCAATCCCTCCCGAAGTGATTGGCGGTCAGAGATATGCCTTTATCAATCCCAACGCTGCCGCCCTGGGCCCACAGTTCGCCTTTCACAAGCACGGGGGTTCCGGGCTGGAGATCGCGGACGTTCTGCCACATCTGGGGAACATCGCGGACGATGTCTGCCTGATCCGGTCGATGCGGACCGACCAGTTCAACCACGCTCCGGCACAGATCTTCTTCAATACTGGGTTTTCCCAGCCGGGTCGGCCTTCGCTCGGCTCGTGGGTACTCTACGGACTGGGAGCGGAGTCACGGGACCTGCCGGCGTTTGTGGTGATGTCGACGGGAGCGGGAATCAGCGGCGGGGCCGCCAACTGGTCCAGTGGATTCTTGCCAGGAAAATATACTGGCGTCCGTTTCCGCAACAGCGGCGACCCCATCCTCAACGTATCGAATCCGCCGGGCGTTGATCGTCAGTTGCAGGACGCATCCTACGACCTGGTCAACCGCTTGAATCGAAAACATCTGGAAGCACACGGCGATCCCGAAATCGCCACCCGCATTGCCAACTATGAAATGGCTGCCCGGCTCCAGCTGTCGGCCCCCGAGTTGATGGACCTGAAGAGTGAGAGCGCAGCCACCCTGGCGATGTATGGCTGTGAAGCGGACAAGCCGTCCTTCGCACGGGCCTGCCTGCTGGCGCGGCGAATGGTCGAACGGGGCGTGCGGTTCATCACGATTTACCATGAAGGCTGGGACGCCCACTCCGACGTGGTGGGTAACCATACCAATAATGCCAAGAACACCGATCAGGGTTCCGCAGCCCTGGTGTCCGATCTGAAGCAGCGCGGAATGCTCGACGAGACACTGGTGATCTGGGGCGGTGAGTTTGGACGAACCCCCATGATCGAGTCCAACCCCGCCCTGCAGCGCAGCCGCGGACGCGACCATCATCCCCAGGCATTCTCAATGTGGATGGCCGGTGGCGGCATCCGCCCCGGCATCAGCTATGGAAGCACGGATGAACTCGGGTTCCATATCGCTGAGAATCCGGTTCATGTCCACGACCTACAAGCGACCATCCTGCACCAACTGGGGATGGACCACGAACGCCTGACCTACCGCTACCAGGGTCGGGACTTTCGGCTGACCGATATTCACGGTCATGTTGTGCAGGACATTCTGGCATAACGGGGCATGGTGGCCAGGCAGCGCCCCCGACGAAATTACAACGCCCGTTCATAGATCTCGATGATGTCTGCTTCCGCCGGTCGCTGGGCGGTTAACAGCATCAGGCGGGTAATGCCCGCTGCCTTTCTCGCCAACTGGGGAAGCATCTCACGTGTGACGCCGAGTTGCGACAGCCGCCCCGGAACGCCAATCTGTTCTCGCAAGCTGTCGACCGCGAGGATCGCCGCATCTGCGGCTTCTTCGGCAGTCACGCCGCGCGTATCAACGCCGAGAAAACCCGCGATCTCGCCCAGTTCGCGGACCCGTACAGAGCGCAGATACCGCATGACATGGGGCAACAGCAATCCGTTCCCTTCTCCGTGGGTGCAGTGAACCGCACCGCCTAGCGGATACTCCATGGCATGCACCAGCGCGACGCCGCTGTTCGAGAAGGCCATCCCGGCCAGGGTGGCTGCCAGCGCCATCTCTTCACGGGCTGTTCGATCGGCAGGTGTTTCGACAGCCCTCACCAGTGACCGGTGAATCAGTCGGATCGCCCGCTCGGCAAAGAGGTCACACAGCGGATTCTTCCCCTCGTAAGCAAACGGTTCGTCGATGGCGAGTGCCAGATCCTGCGACCGTGTGTTGGTGTAGGCTTCGATCGCATGTGTGAGGGCGTCGATGCCACTGTCCGCAGTGACCTTGCGGGGGCAGGAGAGCGTGAAATCCGGGTCGATGATTGCCAGGGCTGGACGCAGATAGCGGCTCTGCGTGCTGACTTTGACCGCGTTGTCGGTGTCGGTCAGTACGGAGGAGTGGGACACTTCGCTGCCGGTTCCCGCCGTGGTGGGAATGGCAATCAACGGCAGCAATGGGCCGGGCACCTTGTCGAAGCCGAAGTAGTCCTGCGGCGTTCCGCCATGCCGGGCCACGACAGCAGTCATCTTGGCCAGATCGAGATTGCTCCCGCCCCCCAGCCCCAGGATGGCATCGGGCTGGGAAGTGCGAGCGACCTCGATGCAGCGACTAGCAGCCGCCACGGACGGTTCGGGTTCACCGCCGTCAAAGAGAATGGCCTCTCCTCCGCCCCCCCGTAGCGATTCGATAACTCGCTCGGTCATCGACAAGCGAGCGATGCCAGGATCGGTTATGACCAGCACCCGCCGCCAGCCGTTTCGGCGGACCGCAGCGGTCAGTTCACGAACAGATCCCCAGCCAAAGGCGAGTTGCGTGCTGGTGGAAAAGGACCAATGGCGGAGTGAGGACATCGTATTTTGTCTCGGAATGAAGTGTGTCGTCACATCCGTGATCGAACTAACGGATGCGTCCCAACAAGGCTTTCGCGCCGGCGTGTTCGGGATGGAGCTTCAAGACAGCCTCAACCAAGACTTTGGCCTGGTCCGGGCGACTGGTATTCAGGCAAGTCTCCGCCAGACCGAGTTGGGACTCGACTCGCGAGTCTTCGAGTTCCAGCGCGGCCGTGAAGGCCCGTTCGGCGGTCTTCCAGTCCAGAAGGACCAGACTGGCCAGCCCCAGCAGTTCGTGGGCCTCGGAGGAGGTCACGTCAATCAGCAGCGCATCCCCCGCCCATTGCCTGGCGGCTGCCGCCTCACCGGCATCGAGCTTAATCCGGGCCAGCTTTCGACGGGCCGCGGGATCATCGGGATCAAGCACGACCAGCAGATCCAGGATCGCCCCCAACTCCGCTTTCTGGTCCAGTGATTCACAAGCCTGGGCTGCCGCGTTCACAAACAGTGGATCGCGCGGGTAGCTCTTGCGACCGATCCGGGCCGTTTCCGCGACCACGTCCCACTTTTTCAGCTGGCTGGCCATGGAAGTCAGAACCGCCAGCAGTTCACGATGCGTCTGGCCACTGTCCCGCAGCTGAACCAGTCGGTGGAGAGCGGCCTCGGTCTGGCCATCGCGAGCTTCCATCAGCGCGAAGACGACATTGGATAACGGAAGCTGAGTGTCTTTTTTCAGCAGTTCCTCTGCCAGTTTGCGGGCCTGTGGCACACGGCGCGTGCGGACCAGCGCCAGCACGTACTCATCGGCGGCGGACAGGTCATCCGGGTTTGCTTTGTGCCGCGTTTCGGCGGTCTTCAGGTCCGGGGACGCGGGAGCCCGGCCCGAAGTAAACGTCTTCACCCGAGCCGCCAGAAACTCACGAAAACCCGTTTCGAATGCTTCCTGTTCAATCTGAAACAGTTCCTTCAATGCCTCGCGCGTCGTCCGTCCCTCACGATAGGCCGTTAGCAGACGCGAGTTGGCGTCCGCTCCATAGGTCTGTTCCAGATAGTCGGCATAGAGCGTCGCCTGGCAATAGGCGAGTGTCCAGTCGTCTGGCGACTTCGGCTTACGGAACCCATCGTTGATCGTATCCAGAGTGAATACCTCGCCTCGGGGCTCACGTTCGAGCAACAGTTCCTCCCAGTCGGAGCGAAAAGCCGTCCCTTCGTTGCGAACAGCCAATGCCTCCGTGTACCAGTGAGGGATGTTGAACGTCGTCGCCTGCAACGTGATCACATGAGCCAACTCGTGCCGCAGCACATGCCCCCAATGGAACGGGCGCTGCGACTGATTCGGACTGGTCAGGGCCACCATCACGCCTGTTGAGGCGCCGATCGTCTGAATCCACGGCAGCCCGATCATTCGTGAGCTGAACCAGGCGTGTGCGGGCTGCCCCTTGGCATCGCAGTAAATTTCAAACTGCGTCCGCTGCGGCGGTTCGAAGCCAAACTTCTGCGTAAGTTCCGGGTAGACCTCCTCCAGATAGTCGGCCATCGCCTGCCCCAGACGTTTCTGCTGAGCATCGATGCGGATCACAAAATGTTTGGTCGTGATCGTCTCATAGGTCTTGAGGACGCCGATGACCTTGCGCATGTTGCTGACCCGCACATGGAACGGGTCGGCGGCGAACGCCTCATTGAGAATCGCTTCCGCCTCTTCGACTTGTCCCGTCCGCATACAGAGCATCCCCAGCTGGGTCCGCGGGGCGACTAGCTGGGGCATCAGCTCGATGGCCCGACGATAGCAAAGCTCTGCCGTTTCGAACTGCCGATGCGTTTCGAGGATCTGGCCCATCGTCGACAGAAATTCCCCCGGCTTGGCGGTGACGGTCAGCGTGGTGGCCAGACTCTCACGGAACTCGGCGGGCAAGCCCGGATCGGCAGGCGGTTCCGGAAGGGCGCGAATGGCGGCAAGGACCAGTTCCGGGTTCGTCCGCCGCGTTTTCAGCAAGGCCAGTGCCGCCCGGCGACCGAGCAGACGCTGGTCATATGGATTGATGGCGAGTGCCTTGTCGATCCACTCCCGCGCCGGAGCCGCCTCGTCCTGTGACAGGTAAATGTCGGCCATCAGAGCCAGAGCGACAATCGACCGGGCATTCTTCGAGAGCGCCTGCTCCGCGCGTTCCTGGGCCTCAGCCAGCTTGTGGTCGTTCAGGAACGCCATCCCCATGGCCGCGTGGATCTCGGCGACCTGGGGATTGATCCGCAGGGCATTGTGGAATTCCGGGATCGCCTGACTCTCATTGTATTTTTCCAGCAACAAATGCCCGGAAATAAGCGGAGACTGCCAGCGATACTTATCGGCCTTCAGAACATCTGGACAGACCTCGTTCACAACAAACCGGAAGACCGAGCTGACACGATTCCAGCGAGCATGCTGAGCTGCTCCTTCCGCGACCCAGAGAAGCGTCTCCGCGTCCTGCGGTTGTTTTCGATTGTAGTATTGGACAAACCAGCGGTAGGCTTCAGCCGCTTCAGTCAGCTGGCCGGCTTCGGCGAGGGCATGTGCCAGCACCAGGCGCGAATGAACGTGGTCGGAGTCCTGCTCCAGAGCCGCTTTGGCCAGATCAAGTGCTTGAGTGTAGCGGCCGCGTCGGAGACCAAGTTCCGCCTGCCGAGCGAGCAGCGCCGGTGATTTCGGGAACGCCATGACCGCAGCCGCGAGTCCCTCTTCGGCGACTTCCCACTGGCCGGTCTCTTCGTCGATGTGGCTTTGCTCCAGATGGATTGCTACGCGGTCGACCTCGGACAGCGTGTCCGTTTTCAGGAGTGTCTGATACGCCTCACGGGCCTCATCGTAACGTCCGCGCAGACGATGCTCCGTTGCCTCGGCCAAGGTGACGGAGGCCAGCGATTCTTCCGCCGCGAGGGCTAACTGGGGCCAGAGACAGACGGTAACCAACAGCCCGATCCAGCGTGGCATGGTGTCGTTCCCGAAGTGTGCAGTGTTCCCGGACACTATAACTGTCCTGCCCTCATCGCCGGGAGTGTCCGCCCCTCTCAGTCTGGACGCCGCAGGGCGGTCCGTGACAGAATCGGGAAATGGATGTTCGTTCGACCGTCTCCTGCGGAGTGTCGTATGTCAACTGCCACCACATTGCCCACCAATCGGTTGACCAGCGTGGATGCCTACCGTGGGATGGTCATGCTGCTGATGCTTGGCGAGGTTTTGCGGTTACACGCCGTGACGGAAGCCCTGCCGGGCAGCCCAGTCTGGGGATTCCTTGCATGGCACCAGACGCACGTCGAGTGGATCGGCTGTACGCTGCACGATCTGATCCAACCCTCATTCTCATTGCTGGTGGGGCTGGTCTTACCATTTTCACTGGCCAGCCGCATGGAACGGGGCGAATCGCCTCGTCGAATGATACTGCATGCCCTAGGACGGTCGCTGATCCTGATCTTCCTGGGGATCTTCCTGCGTTCGCTCGGCAAACCGCAAACCAACTTTACGTTTGATGATACCCTGACACAGATTGGAATGGGTTACTTCTTTCTGTTCCTGCTGGGGCGCATGAACTGGAAGATTCAGGGGGGAGCGTTCCTGCTGATCGTCGTCGGCTACTGGGGGCTGTTTGCCGCATCGAAGTTGCCTGCTCAAGATTTTGACTGGGCAGCCGTTGGTGTGAATCCCGAATGGCGGGCAGCCCATGAACTGAGCGGTTTCTCGGCTCACTGGAACAAGAACAGCCAGCCCGCATGGGCCTTTGATGTGTGGTGGATGAACCTGTTCCCCCGCGAAAAGCCGTTCACACACAGCCCCGGCGGATACTGCACGCTGAGTTTTATTCCCACGCTGGGAACGATGTTGCTTGGCCTGCTCGCCGGGGGCTGGCTTCGATCCAGTCGCACTCCACTACGCAAGCTGGTGGGATTGTTGCTGGCCAGCGGGCTGTGCTTTGGCATCGCGTGGACCGCCGCCCGGTTTGATCTCTGCCCGATCGTCAAACGAATCTGGACCCCCAGCTGGGTCTTTTTCAGTGGGGGATGGTGCCTGGCAATCCTGTCGGTGTATTACGCGGTCATCGAGATTGGCGGCTGGAAACGCTGGGCGTTCCCGCTGCTGGTCGTGGGAAGCAACTCGATTGCGGCCTATTGCTCCGAGTGGATTCTGGTCAGCCCGATCCGTGCCGGTCTACATCGGCACTTGGGAACCGGTCTGTTCGAAAGCGCGGGAGCCTACCAGCCCCTCGCGGAAGGGGTGGCGACTCTGCTGGTCATCTGGCTGATCCTTTTCTGGCTGTATCGCCAGCGAATCTTCCTGCGAATCTGACGGATTGTCGGCGAGTGACCTCTAGTTGACGACCTGAGTCGGCGCAGCCACTGGCTTGATGCCCACCTTCAGGAAGCTGCCCATGGCGGCGATTGTGCCGGTCAGGGCGATCAGTACCAGCAGCCATTTGCGGCTGTTGGCTCGCAGCGGGGCGAACTTGGCAGAGCGCCCGGAGAGCACGGATGCGAGAAAGAAGGCGGCCAATGCCAGCAGCATCTTCGTCCCCATGACCGCATGGTAGACGGGCTGACCGACATGCTCTGGCCGAGCGTGAATGTAGTTCGCCAGTCCGCTCAGCAGCAGACACAGGATACCCCCGGCGACCACCTTGCTCCAGCGGGCTCGCAGTCGTTCCCGGAGAGCCAGATGCTCGGCCTCTGGCAATTCGGTAGCTGCTGGCATCAGAACGAACCGCGTAAAGACAGCGCCCCCGATCAGGACCACAGCGGCTCCGATATGGGTGATCCGCAACAGAAGGTCAAGCAGCAGCATGGATGTGGTCCCACGAGAGAGTGAATCGTCGAGGAGGATTGTAACGACCCCGCCCGCCGCGCCACACCCGGCTGGGAAAACGCTACCTGGCAGGATTTGTCCCAGCGGCGGGGAAAGCAACCTCCGGTGCCACGGCTTTCGGCGAGGTCGGCGCCGGCTTGATTTCCGCGGGCTGCGCGGCCTTCGTGGGCGCGAACAGATTTGTTGCCTGATTGTAGAGCGCGTACCCAGCCACCAGGGTAATCAGCACCCAGGCGACCCACAGACAGACATCCAGCGCTGCCGAGGGCACCAGACGGCGATCCAGCTTGCGATAGCGAAAATACAAGGTGGCCGCGGCGATCATGGGGAGGGTGATCGCCTGGGCGAATCCGCCAATCACGACCATCATCCCCGGCTCGCCGAACAGTACAAACAACGAAAATGCCATGACCGGGATGGAAATCGATAACCAGTGAATCATCCGGGCTCGCTGTTCCGGTTTTTCAAAGGTCACGAACTTGGCCAGTCCCAGAAAATCCGTTGCCAGCCGACCATTCCCGGCACTCGACAGATAGAGCGTCTTGAAAAGCACCGCAGCAGCCCCGACCAGGAACACCAGACGGGTCCAGCCGCCAAACGTGTCAATAAACATCCGCGACAGCTGGTCGATCATCTCCTTACCCTTGGGAGCGATCCCCTGCGGATTCAGCACGGCGGCTCCCATGAAATAGAAGGCGATCGTCGAAATCGTAAAGACCACCATGCTGACCCAGGCATCGAGATTCATGACCCGAATCCAGCCTTTGGCCCGAATGGCCCAGGCTTCGGTCTCCTCGTGCCGCCCCGTGTAACGCGCATATCCTTTTTCCAGGCACCAGTACGGATAGTAGAACAGCTCGGTCGCCCCGACGCCCGTAATGCCAAACACGCCAAACGCCGCCGCGATCCCGGTCGCCGGTAACGAGGGGATCAGTCCCTTACCAGCCTCGCCCCAAGGGATGGGGTAGCTCGTGAACGGCAACAGTGAAGCCGCTGTCACCGTCAGTAATGTCACTCCCACCACCAGAGTGGTCGTTACAATTTCAATGCGGCGGTAGTCCCCCCGCCATAGCAGCAGGATCGTGGTCAGGCAGGTCATCACCGCCCATGGGTACTCTGGACGCTCGTTGATCGCCGCTGCCACTCCGGGCAGACTGGCTTTCAAACTATTGGCCAGACCGATCGACACCGACGGAAATGTCAGATTGAGAGCCTGACCAATCGTGCCGGTCATCGCCCCCAACTGAAAGATCGTAGCCAGCATCATGATCAGCCAGCACCAGGCCAGCCAATGGGCTCCCATGCGGGGGCCCGGCAGATCATCAATCGCCCCCAGCGTCGGCTTACCCGACGAAATCGCGTACCGCCCCAGTTCCGTCTGGACAAAGACCTTGATAATGCAACTGAAGAGAATCAGCCACAGAAAGACGAAGCCCTGCTCCGCCCCCAGCTTGGTTGTCAGCAACAGCTCACCCGAACCGACGATTGTTCCGGCCAGCACAATCCCCGGCCCAATCTTCTTCAGTGCGTCCCATAACGAAACGGGCGGATCCTGAATCTCGCTGGCGGGCAAGGCATAAGGATCAAATGAAGTGGCATCTGACATGAGGCGGACCTGTGCGAAGATGGGTCGCAGGTGAGAATCGCAAGCCCGACTTATAACGCAATGTTGATTGATTTCGAAGCCGATCGACAAAGTTGAACAGGCCAGACTCTTGCTCGAAGCTTTGTCCCGTTCTCTCGAAAAAATCGACTGTCGGCGGATCACCGACGGTTCTCCGCCCGATCAACCATGAGGTATCATCTCACGGGTTCGAGGAGCGAACTACAGCGACTGTTTTTCGTCAGGGATGATCGTCTCATGAGCGCTACCAGCTTTCTCCCCGGGCCGACGCCCCGTTCCGTACGGACTCCGGCGGGCGTGGTGTTCGATGTTCCGGCGGGCTGGTCGCTGCTCCCACCGGGGGATGCGGCTCTGACCCGGCGGGTGAAGACTGCGGGTGAACACTGGCTGGTGACTGAGAAGCGGGGCCGGAAGGTGTTCTCACGCGGTCTGTGGGCTCCCACTGCCACGATTGAACAGATCCAACTCGATCTGGCAGCAGAACGATCCACTGAGGCATATGCTAAAAAGCAGGCCGCCGCCGCCCGCCGACGGGAAACCGTCCAAACGGCCTACGTCGAAGATTTTCAAGGTGCGGTAGTCACCTTTCTCAGGTTTCATCACCGGTATGAAGCCGCCGCACAACAACTGGCCCAGGCGGTCACCGCCCACGCCACTCCGATCGGGAGCGGGACTGTTGCCCGAACGCAGCGGATTCCCGTCGAGCAGCGGGCCGAAGCGGCGGTCATCGCCTGGATGCGGCACCAGACCACGGGCTACGACGACATGTCGATCCCCCGGGTCCGGGGAAAACGGCGCGAGGTCCGGCGGATGCTGGCGAAACGGTCTCATCAGTTGCTGGAAAGTTACCGCCAGGGAGTGGTCGTTCCGGAGGGCTGCCCGCTGCAAAGGGCTCTCCAGCGATCCTCCGCAGAATGAGTACTCGTCTCTAAGAACAGCGAACATCCCCTAAAACTCCTCTTTTCTCATTTTGCAATAACTGCTATCAACCGCCCGCCAGTGGCAGAACTTGCCGGTCCAGAGTTCGTCTTCCCGGAGGGGAGAATCGGTCGGTTCTACGCTACACAGGCCACCGGGCTTGCCCGATGACAGCCTGCGGGAAGGGACTCCCATGACAAGTATCATTCTCAAGGTTCTGGCACTCTCCGGAGTCGTTTCGGCGGGATGTTTCGCCGTCTGGAAGGCCAATACCGATCTGGGGCCACAGACCGTCGGTCAATTCTCCGAGGACGGTGCGGGCGCTGCCGGAGCCTCCCCGGAAAAAGCCCCGGAAAGCGAAGAAGGAATCCCCGCCACAGAGGATCTGGCTCTCGCAGATTTCCCGACCGAGGCAGCTGCCGCTGAGTCGGCCACACCCGCCCGGCAGATGCCCGCTGCCTTTCCCGCCGGTGACCCCGAGCCCCTCGACGCAGCCACACCCCGCCAGCTGCCAGTCATCAACGCCCTGGAGGCCGAATCTACCGCTCCCGAACCGGGGGTGGCGGACCTCGACATCCTGGAAGATGCCGAACGCCGGGCCTCACTCCCCGGCTCGGATGACAGCCCCAGCCTGCAAAAGTTCCCGCGTGAAGCTGGGGGACCAGAGCTGCTGAAGACTCCGACCCGGACACGTTCCCCCCAAGGAGTCGTCCCCGCCGCAGGCGAAGAGGAAGTCCCGGAAACGGCTCCCCCGCTGCGCCAGCGCAGCCCGATCGTACCGGCTCTGCCGTTGACCGTTGAGCCGATCCCGGAAACCAGCAGCGAACCAATCGAACCACTGCCAATCAATGAAACTGTGGGCCCGGGCAGCTTTCCTGACGCGACCGAAGAACCGGGCGCTGGCACTCCCATCGGGAACGCCAGTGAAGTTGCTCCCACGGAGGACTTTTCAGCGTCCGTACCCGTTCAACCTGGACAGCCGGCCCTGCGAACCCGTGGGCCCGGCCCCGCACGAGAGACCCCGCCGGATGCCGATTCTCCCGTCCCCTTCGATCAGTCGGAGCCCGTAGAATCAATTCCCGCGACGACAAACGACAACGCCGTTCCAGAGGATCTGACAGATACCTTCCCGCCGGCGGCCGCCCGGCCACGCGTTCACCCGCTTCCCACAACACCAGAACCAACACTCTCCCCCGAAGAACCGGCGGCTGTCGGCGGACTCCCGCGCCCGACTCGCCCTGGAAGTTCCATCCCGATGCCCGTTCCCGATGCGGGCTCTCGAGGAGTCAACCCGGAACTCCTGGTCGGCGATGGTACCGTGGACGACGGGACCGTGAAGCAGAGTCAGCAACCCCAACTGAAGATCGAGAAAATTGCCCAGGCCGAAGCCGAAGTGGGCGTCTCGTTTATCTATGAGATCGTTATCCAGAACACGGGAGCGGTGGATGCTCACGATGTCCTGGTCGAAGAGCGAATCCCCAAGGGAGCCAAGCTGGAACTGTCCAAACCCCAGGGGCGCGTGAGTGCGGACCGGATCGTCCGGTTCCCACTGGACACGATCCCGGCGAACTCGCAGAAGACCATCCGGATTCAGATTCTACCACTCGAAGCGGGCCCCATCGGAAGCGTGGCCACGGTTCGATTCTCCTCCAAGGTGGCGGCCAAGACGGTCGTGACAGCCCCCCGATTGGAGTTCACCGTCGACGCCCCCAAGGAAGTCGCGGTCGGAGAGCAGGTGACCTATCGATTCCTGATTAAAAACGCGGGTCAGGGAACCGCCCGCAAGTCGACTCTGCGTGTGATTCTTCCCGAGGGGCTGCACCACCCGAAGGGACATGATCTCGACCAGGAACTAGGCGTGATCGCTCCGGGCCAGTCGGTCGAAAAAAGCCTGACCTTCCTGGCTCAGGACGTAGCCCGCTACTCGCCCGAGTTTTTCATCACAGCCAATGGACTGGAACAGGTGAACCGCCAGTTGGATCTGTCGGTGATTGAATCGCGACTGCACATCTCCCGAAAGGGCCCCGCGCGGCGATTTGTCGAGCGGCCCGCGGAATTCGAAACGACGGTCATGAACCGCTCCGATGCACCACTTCAGGGGGTGCAGGTCACCGAAATTCTGCCCGTGGGAGTGGTCCCCGTAGGAGATCGAACCGGTTATCAGTGGGATCCCAAGTCCCGTACGGTCACCTGGATCGTGGGGGTTCTGGGCCCCGGTCATATCGAACGACTGCCCCTGACTGTAGTCGCCCGGCAGCCCGGCAAACTGGCGGGAGTGATCTCCGCCGTGGATGATGCCCAGCACCGTGCCGAAATGCCAACGGCTCTCGAAGTGCAGGGATTTGCCGCACTGGAAGTCGACTTCAATGGCAGTGGCGTCCCCGTCAACATCGGGGAGCAGGTCTCGATGCGTCTGACGGTCCGCAATGGCGGCAGTGCCTCGGCCAAAAATGTCACCGCTGTCTTCGAAGTCCCCTCCCAAATGCAGTTCGTGTCCGGCACTGGCCAGGGAGAAGTCTCCTATAGCCAGGAAGGCAAGCTCGTGACGTTTGCCCCGGTGGACGAGCTGCTGCCGAATTCCACACAGACCTATGACATCGTGCTGACAGCGGCTCAAGAAGGGCGGGCCAATGTGGCTGCCGACTTGTATGTCGACGACCAGCAGGAAAAAGTCCGCCAGGAACAGCAGATCCGCGTCGTCAGCGACGAGCCGTAAGCGACCGCTGAAAAACGTGGATCGGCTTCCCGCCCCATTCGAGGCTGGCTGATAAACGGCTCGGTTCCAGATTCGCGCAATCCCAAGGACCGGACGCTCTGACGGTTACTGGTTCGGGGCCACTGGGGTACTGCGGTGCGACACCGTGAAAGATTCTCCCTTGACGGGCCGGGTGCCCCAGGCATCGCTTGGGATTGAGTGAACCAGACGCTGCTTTGAGCGTCTGTGTTGCAAAGCAACAAGAGGATTTGGCTGACAGATCATCCTTGCAATCACTCTAGTCCCTGCATGCCCAGTGCTCAAGTCGGCGTCTGATTCCCCCCGCCACAGATCAAGTGTTCCGAAGTGCGCCTGCATCGCGTTGGCGTTCCAGAAACATTCCGGGCTTGAGGACCGGCAGCCCATAAAACTCGTTGCCAAGCAACGTCAGGAAGTCATGGCGATCGAACGTCAACAAGACATCCGCCCAAGCCAGTGCACTAAAGAGTACGGGCCGATCCTTGGTCACCGGAAAGACGGCCAGCTGATTGATCGTCAAGATGTCATCACGCAGAACCAGTTCCGGCTTCAGGGCCTGCCATGCAGAATCGGCAGCAGAGGGCAACTTCGGGAGGTTCTTCTCGGTTTCACCCAACACGTAAGGCGTCGTAACCAGCGTCCACTGATTGAGTGGAGCCAGTCGAAACAATTCGCGAGATGCCCGTGATCCGACCCGCAAGCTGCCAGCAGCACGCTCGTGTCGAGGAACAGTTTCATGGTCGTCCCTGAAACTGTCGCATATCCACTTCATCTTCCGCGATCCACTCCGCGATCACTTCACGGGACAAATCACGCGGTTCGGGCACGCTCGCCCGAGCGGCGCGCAGCTGAGCCGCCAAGAACAACAACAGTTGTTCTTTCTGTTCCACCGGCAGCGAATCGGCAGCGGCTTCGATCTCCATCAGCGTACTCATGACGCGGAACCTCGGACTAGGTGTTCGTGGAGGAAAGGGGTGAAGTGAATTCTAACCCAGCGCCCCTCGCTCCCCACAAGGCGCGGTCTCTGGACCATCCCGTCGTATTTGGAACTCAGTTCGACGTTACCTCCGGGGCCAGCGTCCCACAAGAACTATCGGTCCAATGGGGACTCCTGCGTTGCCGACAAGAAAGGATACGTGCAGAACTCAGATGCGTGCAATCTGCAATCGAGGCCACTCCGATAGATAGATGATCTGGTCCGCCTCGTCGTAGTTCACCTTGCTCGCTTGAATTCAAAAAAGACTGACGTGTCGGGTTGAGTACCATCGCTTTTGAATTCCTCGGGCCGTTGAGCTTTTCCGCTCACATTGTGTCGATAGCACAGTTTCAACGTGTCGCCGTTGACTTCAAAGATACCGGTCGTTTCCTGATGTTTGCCTCCCGGCCCTTTTCCAACGAAGTCGAAGAGCCCTAACTTTGCGTTGACCTCAAACTTTCCAACAAATGTACCACGATTTCCCGCATAGGTACGAGTCAAAGCGAAGTTATTCCCTTCGATGACAACCTGACGGTCTTGTTCTTTGACGGCTGCTGCATTGAACTTCGTGCCGCCCTCCTCCGACGAGACGCAAATCCAAGTTCCTTGCATAGCCTTTAAAGTCTCCGCTGTCATTTCTGCGTCTGACAAAACAACCACATCCGGCACCTGGATCCCAAACGCCTTGTGCTGTTCCTTCAGTTTCTCAAACAGCGGTGTGTAAATCTCCCGCGCCCCCGGATCCCGTTCCGCACTGGCGAATTGCAACCGGTACTTCAGCATGAAGGCCACCAGTTCGGCCACAGTCGTGGCGTCGTGGTCTTTCGTATCGTTCAGGATTTCGCGGGCGTAGTCGACGGTGGCGGCGTCGAACATACGGGTCGAATCCTCTAGGTCACTCACGAACTTCGCCGCTTCCGTGCGAAAACCACGCTCCGAGGGAACGGCAGTCTTGACCTTCTCATTCAGGGCATCCAAGCTGCGATCCATTGCCTGCACAGCTTTCAGGTCGAATTGCCCAGCCAGGATCTGGTCCCGCACTTTGGCATAGGCCGCTTCATACGCGGCTCGCTCTTTCTGGATCTCCGGCACTTGAAGCGGGGTGGGCCACTTGTCCCCTGCGACCGCCAGTCGCGACAGAGCGATGACCCCTTTGCTGAGAGCCGCTGAGGTCGCCGAGGAACCTTTCAACGACGTAAACCGGAACACCAGATCCTTGACCGACATCCCGTCCGGCAGCTTCACTTGTTGGCTCGTGTTGGACCAGCTCTCAAGCGAGATGGCGGGATCGGTCAGATCGTACAGCAGCACGTTCAGTGCATCGCCCGTTTCGACATCGGCAGCTGTGGGTTCGATGCGCAACTGTCGCAGCCGGACCAGCTGCTGATGCTTGACCTCTTCGATCTTCAGCTTCTTCCCCGCCGCTTTTTTCGCGTTTTGGTTGGCGACCAAATCCCAGCGATCGAGTTGTATCTGCCGCAGGTCTTGCTTCCATCGAATCGTGGCATCGACGTTGATCGAGTTGGCTTTGGCCGTGTTGAGGTTGTACCACCCCAACCCGTTCAAATATGAACCCTGCCCCCGCGCCGCATCGCCGGACGCAGACTGAGCCACCACAAGGGTGTGCCCCACAAGCAGAACGGCGATCACAGAGGCAAACAAATAATGTTTTGGCACGAGAACATTCCCTGGGGAACGGCCGGGGGGCATAAGTTGCCGTTTTGGACAACCAGCGTGGCGGAATCAAAAGAGGTCTACACGATAAGTGGTTTATCATGGCTGACCACTTGTGCCAAGGCACACCTCCAGATGGCACCTGCACGGGAGGACCAACTCCCCAACGGTTCAAAAATGACAAAATGGAACCGACGGAGAGAATTCCATTCGCACTTCCCATCGCATCAGGATAGCATGATTTGATATTGAAAGTTCCGTGAAGTTGAAAGTCCCCAAACGTGAGCCCATCATGAACAGTGTCAATCGACGACATTTCCTGTCACGTGTCGGTCGCGGGATGATTGCAGCCAGTATCGGAGCGGGCCTCGCCAGCGATCTGGGGATTCGAACCGCGTGTGCCCTGGAGGCCGAAGCCGAGTTGACCTTTGGCCGCCTGGAGCCGCTGGTCGACTTGCTCCAGTCGACATCCCTCGACAAGGTGCTGCCAGCGGTCGTGGCCCAGTTGAAGTCGGGAACGTCATTGCGGGACTTCGTCGCGGCGGCGGCTCTGGCGAATGGTCGGGCCTTCGGGGGTGAAGACTACATTGGCTTTCACACGCTGATGGCCTTGCGACCCGCGCTGGCCATGGCGGAAGACCTGCCCACGGATCAAGCGGCGCTGCCGGTCTTGAAAGTCCTTTATCGAAACAGTGCCCGCATTCAGGAGATCGGAGCCCACAACCACCATGCACTCGCTCCGATCGCGGCGGACGCTGCCTCACAAGCGACTGCCGACGCCATCCGGGAAGCTGTCCACCAGAAGAACCGGAATCTCGCGGAGCAGCTTCTGGCTGCGGCTGTTCAGAAATCCCCGGCAGAGGGCTGGAACGATTTACTGGCGACTGCGGAAGAAGCCACCGATGTCCACCGGGTGGTGCTGGTCCACCGGGTCTGGGACATGCTCGATCTGGTAGGTGAAGAGAACGCCCTGACCATGCTGCGGCAGTCATTGCGTTATTGTGTCAAGAATGAAGAGTGGGCGGCCAAGTACGGAACGGGGATCCGAGCCAAACTGCCAGCGGTTGTGGACCAGTACAAGCTGCAGGACCGTCCGTGGGGAACCAAGGCGGTGGACGACCAGTGGGTGAATGCGTTCGTCGAGACGCTGTTCACCTCGACTCCCGATCAGGCAGCGGATGCCGCCGGGGCCGCCCTGGCTGAGGGGATCAATCCTCACCGGATCTTCGAGGCCATCTCGTTGACATCCAACCAGCTGTTGCTGCGAGATAAGGGACGGACGGGCAATCAGATTCAGCCGGGCAAGCCCGAGGGCAGTGTTCACGGCGACTCGATCGGGGTGCATGCCAGCGATTCGGCGCATGCGTGGCGGGGAATTGCACTGGCGGGGAACGCACTGCACCGCAACACCGCTGTCGTGCTGGCCGCTTATCAGGTGGCCAAGGACCGGACTGAACGCGGCGGCGACTTCCAGAACTGGAAACCACGCCCCTGGGCTGAGGATCTCGAACCGGTACAGGCGAGCCGCGAGGAGGAACTTCTTTCCGCACTGAAATCCGCCATCGAAAGCCAGGACCAGAGCCGGGCCTGTGCTCTGGTCTCACGTTACGGGTCGCTGAACCTTCCGGACCGCAGCGTCTTCGATCTGCTCAAGACCTACGCGATCAGTCAGGACGGGGCTCTGCACGCCGAGAAGTATTTCCACACGACCCGCGACGACTTCCGGGCCACACACGCAGCGGCTCGGTGGCGACACGTCGTGGCCCTGGCTCGTGTCACGGCGAGCGAATTCGGGAAAGACGCCCCGGGAATGGCCCAGGCTCGGGAACTGCTGCTGACCTGAGTTTCAACCCGCACCTCATTCTGTCCGGAACTTTAACTGGTACCTCACATGGCATGTGGCGAAATCGCTACATGCCATGTGGCATTTCTTCATCAGATCTGGACTCCGCCCCCACACTCCATGGGTACCAGCCCTTGGGATTTCACTGGTGGTTTCGATTTCTGTGCGATGTGGCACACGTGATGCCTGAAATGCGGATGCCCCCTTATCAAGGAACATCCGTTGCCCCACATCCACGCCACCGATCTGGTCGTCTCCAATGCGGGCAGCACACTGCTGCTCAAGCTGTACGGCTTTATCCAGGATCAGGCCGCCGAGGTCCGCGATGTGACCGAAAATCGACTGACACTCCGGTTCGGACGGACCTGGCTGGGCCGAATCCTGTTCGGGGATCGACATGCCTACCGCATGGAGATGTCGATCGATCTGTCCCCCTTGCCAGAGGCCAATCGTTACCACCGCTGCTCGCAGGTGCATGTCGAAATTCGCGATGCCCATCTCATACAAAAGCCGGATCTATTCGACGAGGCCGTTCGCCAAATGATGTGGCGATTGCGGGCTGCACTGATGGTTGTTGACGGACCGCAGACACCTTCACTAAACGCCTGAATCCATTCTTTCGGAGATCATTCTTCGTTGTGATCAGTTTACTGAACCGGACGGGCGTCGAGTATTACGATCACTTCGTGCAGATTTCGTGGATTGCTTGCCCGACCGGTCACATGCGGCAGCCAACCGTCGCCACGATCCGCGGTATCAGCCACCAGATCAAAGTAGAGCCCGCCCAGAATAACGCTGGCCCCGGCAGGAACCCGAATCGACGATCCCCCGGTGGTATCACCGGCACTCACACGTTCGATCGGTGATGAAGGTTTCAACTCCAATGTCATCGAGCCATCACCGGCCCGCGTGGCTCGCAAGGCGATCTGGAGCCCGCCCTCCAGCAGTCCGACCTGTTCCGTCCCCTGCTTCCCCTTGAACAGATAACGACGGAACCCCTGCTGCTCTGTGAGGCCGATCTCGGCCCACTGACCACGTTGGATTTGAATCTCGGGCGTGGTCGTCATGGTCAACTCTCCCAGCTGTTGCAATCGCTGCACCATCAGCTGAGGAGCCAGGTCCGACACGCCGACCGACACGCCATCGGGCAGACCGTGCCACCCATCCGCCGAGTGCCCAACGGGAATCTCTTCCACAGAGTGCTTGAGTCCGCATTCACGACAATCCCCAGCCCCCGATCGAATCACCGGAAAACCTCGGCGATAGATCCCCCGTTGTCCGACCGCCGCGTGGCGAATTTGCAGAATGGTCGCCTGGATCGCCACCAAGGGATTCGCCGGCATGGCCAAAGTATCAACGGAGTCCACCGCGTACTGCGTAACGGACAGTTCTCTCGACGGAGCATTTAACACGACTGGCAGCTGCCGCGGCTCGACGAGCGGTTCAGCCGGAACGGCGGTCTCTGCTGAAACGATCTCCTGACTCGCGGCGACGGGGTGCGAGGGGCTCCTGAGACGAACCGTGTCCTCACCAGTTCCCTGAGGCGGGGTCGTACGGGAAATCACATCCTGGGGGGAGTTCAGTACAACCTCGTTGATGTCGATGGGCGAAGAAGCCACTGGAAGGGATTCCGCTGGGGGCACAACAGTGCTCGCCCTCTCTGCGACTGCTACTACTTCGGGTTGAAAGAGTGGCGCATCCGTCGGCGATTCGGAGGGCACCGTCGATGCCGTCCCCATCGGAGCGGTTTCCCTGACCGATGGGGCTGTCGTGGTTCGCTTCGAATCTTCCGGGGCCCACGTCGAATTCTCATCGAGCTTGCGGGCTTCCTGCTCAGCGGGGGGAATCCGGCGACGGGTGGGGTGGGCTGGCGTAATCTCAATGTCAAAGGCCGATCGCGACGGAGTCAGCGATTCCGGAACCTGCTCCATCACAGCGGCATGGGTCTTCAACGCGGAATCGTCTGCTGCTGGATCGGACGCACGAGCCAGATCCTCGACGATCATCAGCCCGCCATCCGAGCGAGCCTGCAACTGGTGAACCTTCAACAGTTGGGTCAGTGTTTCCGTCAGATCAACCGCCCGCCAGTGACACGTCACGCGTGCCTTGGAGCGGGTCGAAGTCACAACATTCCATCCAGCGTGGGGGGCCAACTCTCCGACCAGTTCCGCCAGTGACACCCCCTCCGCATCGACATCAAAACGTGACGGGGCGTTGGTATTGCGCTGGACGCGAACCTTGGGATTCGACGGTGCCTGTCCCACTGGATCGGGACTGGGCAGCGGTTCCGAAGTGAGCGGAATCGCCGCAGCGGACTGCTCAACGAAGGTGGCCTTTAACTCGGCGATCTCGCGGGCTAATGTCTCCATCTCACGCGAGGTCTGATGATGAACCAGGAGTGACTCCGCCTCGCGGAGGGCGGCCAGTTGCGATTCCAGTTGAGCCCGCGAGAGTTCGTTTACTTCCCCTCGCAATTGGGCCAGTTCCTGCTCCAGATGAGTCGGCGGGATGGTTACGGCAGTGACGGTAACAGCGGACGGCGGTTCGGGGGTTGATGGTTCCGCGAGGACAGTGGCCAATTGCACAGGCAAGGCTTCAGGGGACTGCGGCCGCGTCATCAACACCGGCAAAGCCGACTCATCATCGGGGTGATCGGGAACTGGGCGAACTGCCGGGACAGGTTCCGCCAGCAGGTGTTCCATCTGTCCAGTCGTGGCGACGCGAATGGGAGCGTCCGGATCAGCGACGGTCAGATTCGATAAGGGCAGTTCGTCTTCGACCGGAAACAGGGGAACATTTCTGGCGGCGGGTGCCAAGACAACCTGCCGAAGTTGGGGCACCCCCAAGAGAGAAACCGCCGCCACGAGACAGAGTATTACCGCCAGCGATAGACCGCCGATTGCAACACGAAATGCCGAATTTCGAGCGGCCAACGGACTGACTCCCCAATCGTCGGGCCGTACGCGGACCACCCGCTGCTTCCCGTCTCTTCAACATCGACGGATGGTGACACGCGATTCATGGAAAAGTCGACGTAACCGTTAAAGTTGAAAAAATGCCTGCAAGTGGACTTCGAGCGATCTCGATACGTTCGACCATGGCTGACCACCGCGAGCCGAAGGCCAGCGCGGCCGGGACTCCCGTCGCGAGGATTTCAAACGTATATCGATCCACCAGCCACGGCTGGCCAGTTTGTGAATCTGCCAGCGAAGATTCCTTTCCTTCTCTCCCAAGTGTCGCCAGAATGTCAGTCTCAGCAGTTTTTGCCGGACGTCGGTGATGAACCACGTTGCGGATGTCCTGTGCTCATTGAGAGGGGTGTCCCTGTGATTTTCGGATTCGGACGCAAGCCAGTCGATAATGACGACGACGATGATGACGATGAAGAAGAAATTGAGTATGTCCTCTTTCAAGGGGCGACGAACGGTGTCGAACCGGACATGAAGGGCAACGCCAAGCTGGTCCAAGCAGGATTGATTCGGACCAAGGAGTTGGTGACAAACGCCATGTCCCGGCGGGCTGAGATGATCCGGCTGGAGCCCAAGGGGCAGGTGTCCGTCGCCACGATGTATGTCGACGGAGTGCCCTTTCCGGGAGCCAAGATGCCGGTCCAGGCGGGACTGGCAATCACCCAGATGCTCAAACTGCTTTCAGGGCTGGATATCAAAGACCGGACGAAGCCCCAGTCGGGGGCCGTCAAGGCTCAACTCGAAGACACCAAGTACGAAGTTCGCGTTGACACCGCTCCGGTGGCAACGGGTGGCGAACGGCTGATCGTGCGAATTCAGGATGTGAAACAGAAGTTCGAGACGCCGGACGAGTTGGGCTGGGGTGAAGCGATCCGTGAAAAGATCCGAGCACTCGCCTCACAAAAGAAAGGAATCATCCTGGCGGTGGGCCCGCCCATGTCGGGCGTGTCGTGTGCCGCGTTTGGAGTGTTGCGGTCGATCGATGCCTATCTATTCAACATCTACTCGCTGTCCAAGAACGGCAAGGACATCGCGCACGTCGCGGAGTTCCAGCCAGAGCCTGGTGATTCGCTGACGCAAACGATTGGTCGTGCGATCCGCGCGGAAGGGGATGTCCTGTTCCTCGCTCCCTGCCGAGATGCCGACTTCGCCAAGATGATGGTCGAAGACTCGGAAGATGCCTGCCTTCTTTCCGAAATGACGGCCAAGGACTGCGCGGATGCCATCGCGCGTTTTACTCAGATGTCGGGCGATCCGATCCTGTGTGCCGAGCGGTTGCACGGGCTGATCAGCCAGAAGCTGGTCCGGCTGCTCTGCCCTAAGTGCAAACAAGCGTACCGCCCGAACCCGAAGCTCCTGCAAAAAGTCGGCCTGCCCCCGGAAACGAAAGTGCTCTACCGGGCCCCCAAACCGCCGGAAGAGGATGACGAGGAGTTCGAGGATTACGAACCGTGCGAGAAGTGCGGCGGGGTGGGCTACTTTGGTCGTACCGGACTGGTGGAGTTCATCGAGATCACGCCGGGGATGAAGGAGATCATCGAGAACGGTGCCGATCCGCAGAAGATTCGCGATCAGGCAAAAAAAGAGAAGATGCAGTCCTGGGCCAGCGATGGTCTGAGGCTGGTCGCCGCGCATAAGACCTCCCTGGAGGAACTGCAACGGGTCTTTAAGCCGGTATAATCGAGACCACCGATTCTGAGAACCACACGGGCCAGCGAAATCGCTGGCCCGTGGTCATATCCGGGTCCATCACACCAGCGGCGCAAATAACCGGCACAGGTTCTCGACAAAGACCCGGCCCAGCGGGCGCGCATCCCAGTGATCGAGATGAATCTGACGGCAGTCCGGAAGATCGTCCTCGAACTGCTGTTCCAGTTCCCGTGCCAGTTTCTCCCCATACAACGCCAATCCCACTTCGAAGTTCAGCAGCATGCTGCGGTAATCAAAGTTCGCCGAACCGACCAGTGACCAGCTGCCATCGATCGTCAGCGTCTTGGAGTGCAGGATTCCCTTGTGGTACTCATAGACCTCCACGCCGGACCGCAACAGCGTGTCATAGAACGAGCGTCCCGCCCACACGGTCCATGGAGCAACGGCCTTTCCGGCCAGCATCAGTCGCACCTTGACCCCCCGCGCGGCGGCAGTCTCCAGCGCCATCACCAACGGTTCCGTCGGAGCAAAGTACGATGTCGCCAATGTAATCGATTCACAGGCTTCGTTCAGAGCGGCAAAAAACAGCGTGTGGATCGGTTCTCGATCCCCATCGGGGCCGCCGCCCACGACCTGCACGATTGACTGGCCAATCCGCGAGGGAGGAGGGAATGTGATCTCGTCGATCAGTTCCTCACCCGTCGAGTAGTACCAGTCTTCGGCGAACAGCTGCTGCAACGGCCAGACTGCGGGGCCTTCTACCCGCATGTGTGTATCCCGCCAATAGCCGATCTCCGGGTCGTCACCCAGATACTCATCACCGATATTCATCCCCCCAGTCAATCCAACCATTCCGTCGACGATGATGATTTTGCGATGACTTCGATTGTTGATCGACCACCGCTCTCGCCAGGAAGCCCCTGGCAGAAAAGGAGCCACCACGATGCCCGCAGCTTTCATCGGAGCAATGAACTGTCGACTCAGGGCCATCGATCCCAGCTTGTCATACAGGAAACGCACCTGGACGCCTTCCTTCGCCCGTTCGATCAGCAGATCGCGCAGCTGCGTTCCCGTGCGATCGGGCTGCCAGATGTAGTATTCCAGGTCGATGGAATGGCGGGCTTCACGGATCGCCTGCTCAATCCGGAGGAAGGTCTGCCGCGTGTCGGCCATCAGCTCGATGGCGTTGTCACCGGTCAAGACTCCGCCGCATTCCCGTTGGATCAGGGCGGCCAGTCGCGTCTGCTGGCGGGTCAATTCCAGGTCAGGAATGGCATACTGTTCGATGTTTGGCAGCTTGGAGGCCAGGTCGCGGGAGGCGGCGATCTTCCCCAGCCGACGACGACGAATGTTATTGATTCCGAATACCAGAAAGGCGAGTCCACCAAAGATCGGAATGAAGACAATCGCCAGAATCCAGGCAATGGCAGCGACCGGCTGCCGCTTCCGGGACAGGATCACCCAACGGATCAACAGCAGCGTGACCGCATACCCAGCCAGAAGGATCGCGATGCGGGTGTACCACGACATCCGAGACCAAGCCCTTCCACAGACGCACGAACAGGCCCCTGCCCGAAAGCAGTCTAGTGGGGCGCGGTCTCGGGATACGACTCTACCACGGTCTGGACGGTTTTGGTCTGCTTGAATTCATAGCCATCTCCAAGATCCACGGTCATATTCATGACCCTCTCGGTGATTGACTCTTTGGGCAAACCCGTGTCGCGAAAGATCACACAGCGACCATCGATCGTCCCGTCATGAACTCGAACGTGAATGTCTCCCTGGGACTGGCTCACCTGAGCCACGGCATCGGAAGGCAACACCTGACCGGTGATCTTCACGACCGCATCCGTGGGACTCAGTTCCTGCACGGTGTATTGGTTCTCGATCACCATCGGGATCGGACGGCCAATCCGGCGCTGGCGATTCCAGCTTTGACCGGGCGAGGCTTCGCGGCTGAACGGCAATAGTCCAATGGTGTTATCAACAAAGTCCGACATGCCATTTTCATCGGCCCCCGCCTCAAGAGACAGGGTCACCTGCCGCTGCTGCTCAGGACTGATGTTCCGCATGGCACGAGCTAGGAATTCGCGGAACCCCACCACCTCAGAGATCTGGTTATCGGCTCCGATCCAGAACTCAAACCCATCACCGATCATGTCGTAATACGCCTGGGCCACGGGAGGAATCCGGGCCCCGGGGTTCTGGGAATCAAACTTCTGCGTCTGCCCATCCAGTGATTGCTCAAAAACGACGCGATTGTACTTCACCCCCAGCAACGTCCGACCACGATCGACCTTCCGCACCTGAATCACCATGAGCAATTCCAGATCGGATTGAATCCGCTGAACCGTGCCATCGATGGACTCCTGAGTCAGGGTCGTGGTAACGGCCTTGCGCAGCGGAAAACGATCCCCTTCATTCAGGTTCAGTTTCAATTCGCCACGCGGTTCCCGAGCAGCGGAGCGCGAACGGGCCTTGGGCGGACTATCCTCGCGGGCGTCCGCCATCGCGGTGTCCCCGGCATCATCGGAAGACTCCTCGTCTTCCGTCAGCCAGTCGGGAACATCCATGGCCCCATCACTCTCGGTGGCAGGCTTGTTGCAACCCCACACCGCAAGACAGAGCAGACCGCAGAAAACCAAGCCGGGGCGAATCATCGTCGACTCCGTTCGACGCCAGGAGACAAACCATTACGCAGGCAGCGTCTCGTCAATCGCAGGCCCCATTCCTCAGGCCGCTTCGCCACGACACTCGTCGTCCGCATTATCCGCCACCGGGCTGTGAGGGTGTCCTTCCGCGTCGTAGATCAACGAATACACGTTGTCCGCAGCTTCGTTCAGGTAGGCTCGGATATTTTCACTGCTGACCGAGTCAATCAGCGATTCGAGAGATTCGACGACGCGGTCGACCTCGGCACTGGAGATTTCTTCGTACTCGTCGGGATCGATCGGGTGGTTATCGGTGTACTGTGGTGGGGGAGTCATCAGGCATCCTTGCATTGGGTGTCAGCGGGTTCTTGTCCATCCTTGGACAAGGGTTTACTTCCCTTTTCCGGTCTTCCTGGCAGGCTTGGAGGCGGCCTTTTTCGAAGCCGTCGACTTGGCGACCGAGGGACGAGTCTTCGCACCCGGGAAGATTCGATCCCAGCCCTCGGTGAACTGTTTGTTGGATCCGGTATGAACGGTGTAGCCAGTCATGAGTCTGCAACGGAATCGGGAAGGTTGGGCCCTGAATCGAACGGAGTCAGGGCCGTACGCCGGAGGATACCACAACTTTCCCGAACACTGCTACGGGATTTTCAGACCGAAGCGGCCGGAAGTTGTTGCCCCTGCCAGCGCAGCCAATGATCGGCAATCACCAAGGCCACCATCGCCTCTGCCATGGGGATAAACCGGGGCAGCAGGCACGGGTCGTGACGCCCCCGGGTCTGAATCACGGCGGGGTCACCCTGTCGGGTTACCGTGGGCTGCTCGATGGGTAAGCTGCTTGTGGGTTTTACGGCCGCCCGAAGCAGCATCGGCATGCCTGTCGTAATCCCGCCCAGCATCCCCCCATGACGATTTGTCTGGGTGACAATACCGGTGGTTCCATTCGTCCGGGTTCCCCGAGTGAATAGATCGTTATGAGCACTTCCCCGCATCGTGGCACAGCCAAAACCGATTCCATACTCCACCCCCAGCACGGCAGGCAGCGAGAACAGGGCCTTGGCCAGATCCGCCTTAATTTTGTCGAACACCGGCTCCCCCAGCCCGGCGGGCACATTGACCGCGACAATTTCAGCCACGCCACCGATCGAGTCGCCCTGCTTTCGGACCTCTTCGATCCGCTCAATCATCTGGCGGGCGGCGGCCAGATCCGGACAACGGATAATGTTGGGGCTGCCATCGGGAAGCTGTTCAATGTCACGAAGGGTCAACTGTTCGGGATGCGGGACCGACGCCTGGACATCCCCGACTTGGGTCACGTAGGCCAGCACCCGCCCGCCAAATGCCCGATCGATCAGTTTTTTGGCGACCACCCCCGCAGCCACGCGGGCCGTTGTTTCGCGAGCACTGGAGCGTCCACCACCTCGATAGTCGCGGAAGCCATACTTGTCATCGAAGCTGTAGTCGGCATGTCCGGGCCGGTACAGATTTTCAATATTGCCGTAATCTTTGCTGCGATGGTCGGTGTTCCGGATCAGGATCGCCAGACTGGTGCCGGTCGTCCGTCCTTCAAAGACTCCCGACAGAATCTCGGGCTGATCCGCTTCATCGCGTTGAGTGGTGATATGACTCTGGCACGGTCGTCGTCGATTCAGATCCTCTTGAAGATCCTCGACCGTCAGGGGCAACCCTGGCGGAACGCCGTCGATAATAACCACATTCCCCGGCCCATGGCTTTCGCCAGCCGTGGTGATTCGAAACGCCTGTCCAAAAGAGTTGCCAGCCATACCCGGATTGTAGTCACAGGGCCGAAGCCACAGCGAGCGTTGCACACACCGCGACGATAAATCAATGCTCGGGAGTTATCCCCACCCGCTAGACCACCATAAAAAATCCACCCCCATAAAAAACAGAAGCCCTTCGCCCCGAGTGGAGTCTTTCCACACAACGGGGCGAAGGGCATGCGACTCGGGGGAAGGAGCAACCCGAATCGCGACTGTCTGGCAAAGCGTCTTGCGCCGCCTTTCCGCAAGCCCGGTAGCCGGCGGAGTCGATGGGAGCCCACCCGAAAGTGGTCTCGTGATGGTTGGGAATGGTCGTCAGGAAGGGTGTTTCGGGCCTGATCCCAAGATCGGCAGATTGCCTTCCTGGCACCATGAATCCCGTCACAATTCTGGCAGGACGTGCGTCGCAACTCAAAATGCAAACAAAGTTTGCGGCAACACTACCAAATCAACCGAAGTCGTCTGGCAGGCTGTGTTGAGCTGGTCCCCACGGGTGCAAAGATATCAACGGTTCGCGGACGGTCAAGGCGGTTCATCGACGGGACGAGACCCGGAGATGGGTCGAATCGACGCAGGTTACGTCTCCCCTTCGGATTGGGAATTTCGACATTTTTCCAGAGGACCATCAGCCAACCGGTCTGGAGACTCACTCCGTGATCGTCCGGGTGTACAAGTCGGCATAGGCCCGCGACACATCACACCACGTATGCCCATTCACAACAATGCTTTGCGGCAATTCTTCAATTCCCGCATCAGAATCAAAACGCTGTTCCGTGAGCGACGCTGTCAGAGCGGCAATATCCCCCGGAGCAACTATCCGGCCCCGCCCATACAGCAGCTCGTGAACCCCTTCGACATCCGTGGCAACGCACGGCAACCCCGCCGCCAGTGCCTCCAGCAGGGCGTTAGGCATCCCTTCCCAGCGGGACGGGAGGGCGAATGTCTGTGCGGCTTTCAGGATGCCAGCCACGTTCTCTTGCCGCCCCGGCAGATGGACCTGACCACCCTGACCCAGCTGCTCCGACAGCTGGACTAGATCCGCACGCAACGGCCCCTCACCTACGATCAGCAAGTGCCAGGAACGATCCTGTTCCATCACTGGAGCGAGTGCGCGAATCAAATCGGCGTGCCCCTTCTGTTCCGACAGACGCCCGACGGTTACCACTGTCCACGCCCCCGCCGGAATCCCGAACGCCGACAAATCCACCGGGACCGCATTCGCGAACCGCTGGTGATCGACCCCATTGGGGATGACACACAGTCGTTCCACCGGGAATCCCGCCTGAATCGCAAACAGTCGGACCCCTTCGCTGACACAAATGTGCCATCGCACCAGCCCCTGCGTCCATCGATCCAGCCACGCATGCCACCGCGAGCCACGTTCGGCGACTCGTATTCCCGAGACCCGGCAGGGAACGCCCGCCCACCACCCTGCCAATCGTCCGACCAGATTCGCGTGAAACAAAAACGTTTGCAGCAATGCCGGTTGAAACGCTCGCAACTCCCGCGTTAACCGCCACAGCACGGAACCCATCTGCCTGGCCCTTCGAGCTCCCAGACAGAGGGTAGGAACTCCCCGGTCCATAAACTCACGAGCCAGAGCCGTCTCGGGGCCCAGGCAGTACACGCGCGGCTCCCACACATGTCGATCCAGACGCGTGACGATCTCGAACAGCGCCCGTTCCGCACCTCCGGGATCGAGTTCCGTGATGCAAAACGCAACGCGAGTTGGCACGTTCACTCCTCCTTTGAAAACCTGATTCAGGCCTCATCCGCCTCAGGCTCCCATCTCCTCTCGAACGCTATATGCATCCTGTTCCCGCCCGGTGTAGGCCACGATCAGCTCGGCCAGCAGCCCCAATGAAATCAACTGGGCCCCCAGCAGCAAGGCCCCGATCGAGTACGCCAGCAGCGGTCGCCCTCCAATTGGATCGACAGTCAGGACCGGCACAAGATGCATCAATCCCCAGAGCAGCCCCAGGTAACTCAACCCCGCCACCCCCAGGCTGAACAACCCCAACCCGAAGGCCCCGAGCATGTGCTGCGGGCGGCGTCCATATCCAGTCAGAAAGGTCACCGTCAGCAGATCCAGAAACCCTCGCAGAAACCGTCGCACGCCATACTTGGAAGAGCCATGCACTCGCGACCGATGCTTGACCGGCAATTCGGCAACGCGAAAACCACGAGAATGCGCCAGCACCGGAATGAATCGATGCAGCTCTCCATAGATATGCAGTTCCTGAGCGACTTCGGACTTAAACAATTTCAGCCCGCAGTTGTGGTCGTGCAACTTCAACCCGGTCAGCCAGCCGACCATGGCGTTGAAGACCTTACTGGGGTACACCTTGTGCCACGGGTCCAGGCGACGTTCCTTCCACCCATTGACGACATCAAACCCGTCACTCATCCGGCGGATAAACGCCGGAATCTCGGCGGGGTCATCCTGCAGATCGGCATCCATCATCAGGATCAGTTCGCCCCGGGCCGCACGCATGCCCGCCGTCAAAGCAGCAGCCTTGCCAAAATTGCGACGAAAGCGAATGGCCCGAATCTCTGGGTTTTCCGCCGCCAGTTCACCAATGACGATCCACGACCGATCCGTCGATCCGTCGTCAATAAACAGCACCTCAAACGCGATGTCATTTTGGCGACAACTCGCTTGAATCTGAGAGATCAACTCGCGAAGGCTGTCGGCCTCGTTGAGAACAGGGATGATGATCGAAAGCATTTCCACATCATCACGCGCTGTGGCCCCTGACGCAATTCCAACGCGGGGAAACGACACCGCTATTCGCCCTTCAGCATGTCGTACTTCCGCATCTTGTTATAGAGCGTGACTCGGCTGATCCCCAGATCACGGGCGGTCTTCGTACGACTGAAGCTGTTCTTGAACAGCGTCTGCTCGATGATTTCGCGTTCGGTGAGCGCGACCTGCCGTCCGAGGGTCACATCCGCCGGCTTCGCGCGTCCTCCCAGCGACACGGATGGATCATTCGTCGGGCCAACCTGGCAGGCCACGATATGTGGTGGTAGCTGCTCTGCGGACAGCACCCCATCGCGACAGTAGATCACGGCCCGCTGAATAACGTGTTCCAACTCGCGGACGTTGCCCGGCCATGGATACCGCAGAAGGCAATCGAGCAGACTGTCGTCGATGCGATGAACCTGAATGCCGTGCTTGACGGTGAACTGCGTCACAAACTTCTTGGCGAGCGGGATGATGTCGACCTTCCGCTTGCGAAGAGGCGGAATCTCGAATTTCAGCATACTCAGCCGGTAGTACAAGTCGGGCCGAAAGCGGACCTGTTCCACGAGCGGTTGCAGATCCAGATTACTGGCAACGACCAGCCGGGCCTGCGACGTATAGGTCCGATTCGAACCCACCGGTTCGAACTCGCCCGTCTCAATCACACGCAACAGCTTGACCTGTTGCTCCAATCCCAGCACATCAATTTCGTCCAGCAGCACAGTCCCCCGTCCGGCGGCCAGGAACTTGCCGTCTTTGTCCACATGGGCACTGGTGAACGCCCCTTTCGAATGACCAAACAGTTCACTTTCAATCAGTTCGCGCGGCAAGGCCCCACAGGCCAGATGCAGGAATGGCTCGTTACGCCGGGGCGAAGCTTCATGAATCAATCGGGACAGGAATGTCTTGCCGGAACCTGTCTCACCGATAAGCAGGATGGTGACATTGTGCGATGCGGCGATCACCAGATCGTCGAGCATCTTTTTCAGTTCGGGGGAGTTTGTCTCGAACCGTCGGGTAATGCCTTCCATCGCCCCGCCGCCAAAGGTTTCACGCGGACGTTCGACAATCACCGCATCTGGTTTGGGAAGCAGGCCACACACAACCTCCGAGATCGTATTGAGCGCGGGGTTGTCTCGCAGGAGCACGACACCGCCACAGGCCGCACGGCGTTCCAGTGGTTCGGGGCACTGCAGTCCCGTAATCATAATCTGGGGAATACCAGGAGCGGTCTGGCTTAAATCTTCCAGCAGGCGATCGGCTGCGTGCCCGCCATCATTGATTCGCCGCAGGTCATACAGAACCGCAAACGGTGGCGACTCCAGGACACGACGATGGACCTCATCGAGCATGGAGGCGGGATCCACAATCACGCGATCCCCCAGCATCGCCTGTAAGGAGATCGCGAAGCCCAGGTCCGGGCTGTAGACAAGAAGTGTGTGTGGGTTCATCGGTGCGGGTCTCCCCATCCGATCCAGTAGGCATCAGGTCACCGAACGCGCTGACAGAGCGGTTCGCATCACCGACCGGGGAGAACGCACCGGATTACCGGCGTTGCTCCCTGGGGCGTATACCGCTGATATACAAAGCGCTTGCCAACCGTTGCGAAATTCAATCAGATTGTCGAAAAACCCAGTGTTTTACCGTGTTTCGAAGAATTAACAGTAACTCCCCCACGCGAAGCATGTCGACAAAACGCCACACCACATGTTGCCCTTTCACCACAATAATCCGGCATCACGGGGCCTTGGACGAAAACTCACCGGCATCGAAGGCTGCCCAGAAATCGCTCGGACCGCGAGTCGGCGTTTCATTCTCGAACTGCACATCCAGCTCACGCATCGTCGGCATCTGACGGATCACATCCAATCCCTCTTTGATGCTGGCTGGGGTCAAAATCAGACGTTCCAGCGCCATCCCCTCCAAGGGCCGCAAATCTGTAATGGGCGTCCTCGCAATATTTAACCTCTTAAGCGATCCCAGGCTGGAGACCACCTTCAAATCGGACACTTGTGTTCCCTGAAGATCCAGGCTTACCAGATCTTTTCCCGTCAGGGGCGTGATGTCCGCAACCGCCGTGTTCCGCAACCACAACGACTGAACCGAGCAATCTACCAAGGGCGACAGATCCCGCACCCGAGTGCCACACAGGTTCAACTCCCGCAGCTGCATCCCCTGCAGCGGCGATAAGTCGCTGATGAGAGTATCGTTACACATCAGGACCGTCAGAGGCATTCCGGCGATCGCAGCCAGCGATTCGATGGGAGCTTTTTCACACCAGAGCGAATGGATCGGCTGACCCGAAAGGGGAGTGAGGCTGTTGACCCGGGTCCCGGCGATATCGACGACCGAGAGATGCCCCCCCACCAGCGGCCCCAAACTCTCGACCGGCGAGTCATTGAGGGCCAGCTCCTCCAGCGGCATGCCTGCCAACGGGGAAAGATCTACCACCTGCGTCTTGACCAGTGCCAGTTGCTTGAGCGGCATTCCCGAGAGCGGTGTCAGATCTGTAATCGGATTGCCCGAGGCGTTGAGGGCCTTCAGCGGCAGCCCCGTCAGGGGCCCCAGATCCCGCACCCCGGCATCCGGCAGGCTGGCCGAGACGATTTTTCCACCCATTTTTTCGAACTGAGCGGTACGGGCTCCCAGACGCTCCCGCAATGCGGAGATTGTCAACGGCTGCGGAGCGGCGTCTGCGGGCGATGGAGTTGACGCTGTGACCGTCGGCGGACTCGGTGGCGGGACATCACCCGAACCACAACCCACGAGAGCACCTCCCAGCCCTCCCCACAGGACCGCTTGGAACCAGGCCTTCTGGGGAGCGGAAATCATGAAAGTACCCTCCGGGGAACACCAACCGTTATTGCCGGGGGATTCCGCTATTCGGAAACTCCCTGCAGGGTTCCCGCGCGACGCTGAGTCGGCCCCACAGCGATTCCCATGCGTCCCGAACCGGTAATCGGCTTACCGCCTGTCCCGTTATCCACGCCAATCCCCAACCGATTGAAGACCACACTGATCGGGCAGATCAGCGTCTC
>QWPB01000089.1 GCA_003671275.1 Planctomycetota bacterium
AAAGCTCGTTCGCAGCCCTTCGGCGTCGATGGTGGCCTGAATTCGAGAATTGGCGTCGTAGCGGTACTCGATCACGCACAATTCGGAACAAATCCGCTTAGTGAGATTCCCGTCGATATCGTGCTGGAAGGTGGTGACACGTCCATAGGCATCCACTGTACGCTGAATGAGCCCACCCGCGTCGTAGACATAGGACGTGCGTCCCGCCACGGGGTCGACGACCGACTCCACCCGTCCCGCCACATCGTACCCGATCGTCCAGATACTACCCGCCACGCTCTGCATGGAAGTCAGACGGCCTGATGAATCGTATCGCGACTGGAAACCGTTCGGTTGCGTCTCCACAAAGGTTCCGTCGATATCTTGCTTCAACGAATTGGCTGCACCCGGCGGTGGCTGGAAGACACCATTGGCATCCTTTGAGGTGTATGTTCTTTGTGTGCCGGAACCTGATTTGAGCGTGACTGTTCCGCCACTGGCCGAGAGAGATTTCTCCAAGCCCCCGGTCCAGCCCTTTCCGACAGACGAGGCCGACTGCGAAGTGGAGTTGTGAGCGAAGGAAGGAATGGGGTCAAAGCTGCCCCCTTTTTGCGATGCCAATTGAGTGACCAGCCCCCCAGTGGCGGGGTTTACACGCCCCCCAGGTCCCACTGCGGTGAATGGCGCGGCCGGACTCGGAGGAGTAGGCGATGCTAGATTGAGCCCCGACACAGCCCCAGCGGTCTGGCTCAGTCCACTGCCGCTTCCCTCTTCGCCCCCCGGACATCCGCACCCCGCGCCCGAGCAATCATCTTGAGGCATCTGAGGGGGACTGTCATCGCAACTGCAGCCTTCAGGTTCCCCCGTTTGCGGGGGCTGACAACATGTCATCGGACTCCCGTCTGGACACCCACCGGGAGACGACGATGAACTCGATGAGGAGCCCGAACCGGACGAGGAGCTGCTACTCGATGAGGAACTTGACTCCGAAGAGGAACTGCTGCTCGATGAGGAGCTCGATTCCGAGGAAGAACTCGACACTGAAGAGGAACTGCTGCTAGACGATGAGCTGGAACTGGGGTCTGACGAGGACGAACTGTTATTAGACGAGGAGCTCGATTCCGAAGAAGAACTCGACTCTGAAGACGAACTGCTGCTGGATGACGAACTGGAACTGAGGTCTGACGAAGAGGAACTGCTATTAGACGAGGAGCTCGATTCCGAAGAAGAACTCGACTCTGAAGAGGAACTGCTGCTGGACGACGAGCTGGAGCTGAGCTCTGACGAAGAGGAACTGTTACTAGACGAGGAACTCAATCCTGAAGAAGAGCTACTTGCTACCGGCTCCGATGATGAACTGGACATTCCGGGCTCCCAAATCACAAAGGTTATGGCTGTTGAGTGGATGACGTTGCAATCGATTCGAAGACCCGGATCAAGTTCCTACCTACTGTCACCTCTTAGAGCATATGCGTGCGAGATTATCAACACAAGCGATGTCTAAGGACTTTCTCGATCACTTCTGTACACCGATTAACTCTTGATTGAGTGGCCTCGCTTCCAAAACTCTTGTCGTGCAGACTCTAAGATGGCGACCGTTGCTGAACTCTCTGGACGCAGTTCCAATGAGCGTTCCAGAGCGCCGATCGCCAGATCTGGAGCCCCCATTTGCAACAATGCGTTTCCCAAATTGTGGTGCGCCGAGGCATCCGTTGGGACGATTTGTATCAGTCGCTCGAGCGCCCGGACGACGGTACTGAGTGGCGCGTGGTGAAAAGCCAGGCGGCACTGCTCTTGATGGACATCCAGATCACCCGGAGAGGCTTGCACCGCCTCTGCCAGCACATGGAGCGCAGCGGGGAACTGCTGTAGATGCTCCAAGCGATTCGCTTGCAGCAGAGCGGCTTCCGCTCTCAACTCGGTTTGAACCGACGAGGCGAGCAGTTCCTCAACCTCTCCATGGTCTGCGATTTGCCCCAACTGCCGCAAAGCCCGCCCCAAACCTCTCCACCCCAGTCGATAGGATGGCTTTTCTCGTGTAACTTCCCGCCATGTCTCACACGCTTCTTTCCACTCGCCGAGTTCTTCCAGGACCATTGCTAGATTGTGGCGGGCTTTATATCCGTCAATCCCCTCATCAATACTGGCGAAATGCCGATCGGATTGCTCCGTCAGGAGTCGGCGATAACCCGCTGCGGCCAGGGCGAGTCGCCCCTGATTCTGGTCGAGGGTCGCTTGTCGAAACAAAAGCTCTTTGTCTTGAGGGAATCGATCCAGGCCTCTCTGGCAGGCTGCAGAAGCTTCCTCAGCCCGGTTGAGATTCGCTAACGAAGACACCAGCAGGGCATACGCTTTTCGCAAGTGCGATTCCTCTGGTCCAGATGCTTCGACGCACCGCTTGAGAAAGTGGATCGCCTGCTCGTACTGGCGGGCATCCGCATGGGTCATCCCGATATTAAAGAGAGCGAAGGGATGGTCGGGACGCTCATCGATTTCCTTTTGCAGAATCCGAAAGTCTCTTTCCCGCTTGCGGTTTTGAGCCTCCGGCGACTGATCGCTGCCGGAATGCACCACATAAATGTCCGTCCAGGCCACCTCTCCTCCAGCGCGGCGGATCGCCGGAATGATCTGCTCGTGAATCCGAAACTCAAACTGCAAATCGGGCCGGTTTCGAAACAGTTTGATGTGGTCGACGACTGTCAGGTCGTCGGGTCCGCGACCGGGGCAATGCACCTGCATTACGTAGCCCAAGATGGAAAGATCGTGGTCCTGATCGACCAGCGCTCGGAGTTTTCGTCCCGCGTCTTCGGGGATTGTGTCATCGGAGTCCATCCAAAAGATCCACTCCCCTCGGGCGTAGCGGAGCGACTCATTCCGTGCCGCTGAAAAGTCATCCCGCCAAGCCCAGTGATGCACCTGAGCGCCCATCTCGCGGCAGATCTGTGGGGTTTGATCGGTGGAGCCCGTGTCAACCACAATCATTTCGTCGACCCAAGGCCGAATGCTCTCCAAGCAGGGGCGAATCGTTCCCGCGTTGTCCCTTACGATCATGCAGAGGGAGACCTTGGTTTCATTCGGAATGAGCCGCAAGTGTTCGGCTTCACTGACCTCCACTGAGAAACGCGGACGGGGTGGCTTCAAGGCCAGACACACGGCGGCAGGTACGGGTGGAGGGGACACCGAACCTAGGGACTTCTCGCTCGGGGCTGCCTCCTGACGCCACTTCTCGGAATAGAGACGCTGGTTCTCCGTCAGCAACTTCGCCAGATCGAGTCCCGCTCCACGGAACGAAACACTCCCAAAATGATGCACAAATGCATTGTGAGCGATCACCGCTCGAAATCCCGCCAGCCGAGCCCGACGGACAAAATCGTCGTCTTCGAAGTTGCCCACGCCAAAGCGTTCATCCATTCGTCCAATGGCGTCGACCACCTCGCGTTTCAGCAATAGGCAGAACCCGACTAGACGCTCCGCTTCCCAGTATGTCTCTGGCGAGGTGGTTTGCCGCGAATGACGGTCCCAGGCTTCTCCGTCCAAATCGGCCAGCTGCCGATAGCTGACCGGCACCTGCTGGGGACCGCTGACGTTGTTGGAAACGGGTCCGACCATTCCTGTCCGTGAATCGGCATGGAGGGTTTCCAACAGGCGGCGGAGCCAGCCAGTCGTGACGATGACATCGTTATTGAGCAGGAGGATCTGCTGGCCAGTGGCGATCTCCAAACCCTGATTGACGGCAGCAGGAAAACCGCGATTCGTGGAATTGCGAATCACCCGTGCCCCCGCCAGGGATTCTAAGTATTCCGGGGTGCCGTCTGTTGACCCATTGTCGACGAAGATCAATTCGTACGGTTCATCGGTCCGCATTCGAATGCTGTCGATACATTGGCGAGTATAGTCCAGTTGATTATAGGTGACGATGATGATCGATGTCAGAGCATAAGTTGTCCGAGAAGTCTTGTTTGCCTGCACGAGATACTGGTAGGCAAAGAACTCAGCGGCTTCATCGGACGTGGCGGTTCGAATCAACAGGGAACCGATGTTGACCTCACACGGCCGACCGGCCTGCTGCCAGGCTTCAAACCCCTCCCCCGGTACCATACTCAGTTCGCGGATTTCAAACCCAATGCGAAACAGCAACTTCTCAATTTCACGACGAGTGAAGAATCGCAGGTGGTCTGCGTCCAGGAGTCCAGCAGGTTCATAAGTCCAGTTCCCCGCCAGCAACGACGAGACCACACTGTGATGACGGACATTGGGAAGGCTGACCACCAGCGACCCGTTTTCAGTCAGCCAGTGGTGCAGCTTCCGCAGCACAAATCCCGGATCAGTCATGTGTTCCAGCACATCGGCACAAATCACGCAGTCGAATGTCCCGGTGGCGAAAGCCAACGGGTCTGATTCGATATTCTGTTGCTCGACAACATCCAGATTCAGTCGGGCCCGCTGGGCGGCCAGTGGTTGGAGTTCGATCCCTGTGACGTGAGCACTTTGACGGTTCTTAATCGCCAGCCCCAACCGTCCCCCACCGCAGCCTACATCCAAAATCCGGCGCGAGTGGAGTGGGACAAGTGCCAGGACATCCGGACGGTCAAACTCAAAATACTCGACGGGCTTCTCCGCTACTGTCGCTCGCACTCTAGGGACTCGTCCCCGCTCGACCACACTCAGGATGCTCTCCATGCGATGCCGGTAGGTATGCTGGGCCAGAACTGCAGCTCGTCCTGCGGCCGCGATCCGCTCGCGATCCATGTCGTGGCTCAAGTAAAACTCCAGTTTCTCGAACAGATCTTCATCTTGCGAGTACTCCACGAACTGTTCGTTCACCCGTAACAACTCCGACAATCCGCTGCCTTCTAATCGGTTTGTAAGCAGCATTGTACCGCTGCACAGCACTTCGAAGACGCGCATGTTTACGTCATCCGCAATGCTCCGATTGAATCCAATGCGAGCGCTGCTATAGGCCAGCGCCATGTCCTCAAAATAGGCACGGCCATTAAACGAATTTGGATACCAAGATTGAATGAGCTGCAATAGTCGGACTCGCTCCTCTCCAATCATGTTCCCGACAAACGCCACGTCCCGTGTTCGCTCGATAGGACGCTGGCCATGTACGGCAGGGGCGCAGGCGAGCGGCAACCACTCCACTGCGATGCCCAAGCGGTCCAACCGCTCGGCACCAGACTTCTGGGCACAGAACGTCCAAGTGGCCCGCCGGGCCTGCTTCCAGCAGCGTTCGAAACTCAGATGTGTGTCAATGGCCCACCAGACGACCGGCGGAGTACAAGCCGGGAGGTCGTAGTCCAGACCATCGTCGACCACCAACCAGAGGTCAAATTGATCCGCCTGTGAACTGTGGAGGTCGTGGGGCCGGAGATGTTCTACCGCCAAAATTCGACCGGCGGCAGCCAGTTCTCCCATCGCGTGGAAACAATAAACGCCGGTGGTCTCCGGACGTATCGAGTTTTCAAAAACCACTGCGACACGCATCATGATCGACAAACCTCGGAAAGAGATGGACTCAAGAGTGGAAAGTAGTGGCGATCCAGGATGACCTCCCAGGTCAAATCGCTCTCAAACTTTTTGCGGCCTGCCAGGCCCAGTCGTTGCCGCAAGGGTTCATCATCCAGCAACTGTTCCAAAGCGGCGACCAACCCGGCCACATCTCCCGGCTCGTGCAGTAAGCCCGTTCGATTGTGCTCCACCACCCACTTCAGTCCCCCAATGCGGCTGGCCACAACCGGTCGACCACATGCCATGCCTTCGACCGCGCTGCGCCCCAGGGCTTCCTCGGCGAGCGTGGGGAAAACCAGAATATCCGCGTCCGCAATGGCGCGGGGCAAGTCGGCTTGCGATTGCCATCCCATCAGTCGCGTGAAGTCGTTCAATCGCCCTACCGGATCGCTAGTGGCCACAATCTCAAAGTCCTGACGACGAGACCAGAGAACTGCCCCTGCCTCTTGCAGGATGTGAAACCCTTTCATGAACTCATCCGCCAGCCCGGCAAACAGAATTTGAAGCGGCTTCTTTGCACCGCTTCGAATGCCTGAAATCAGGGAGGTGGTGAATCGCGTCACATCGAACCCGCTCGGAACGACCCGAACACAGCGACTATGCGGTGCCACGAGGTCGGCGATTATGGGATTAACGACGAAGACGGCATGAGCTGCCGCAATCGCCTGCTGCAACCGATGAGGGTAGTCTGGCTCGTCGAATCCGGCCAAGTCGCGTTCCGCGCGGTGGAGACTTCCAGACAAGTTCTTGTTCGTCGCGACGCACTGGCGACAATGAGCAGGGTCACTCAGTTGGTCCTTCGGACAAGACGTGGCCGTTCCCTCTGCATCGACCAACATTCGCACATTATTGAGTGGGCAGAGAGTTTCCATCGCAGCGATCCGCAACAGATAGGGGTATCCCTGAACCGCTTCCGCCAGCAACGGCTTGCAGTTCCAACTATCGGTGACGATTACCATGTCTGGATCAAAGCGGTCGACTGTCTCTCGAATGCGACGGCGGATCGTGGGCGCATTCCACTCCGACTCGGCGAAGGGAACCGCCATGTGAGAGACACCGTAATCGCCTGCGACATTTCCGACCTGCCAATCCGCGTACTGGGCGAAGATATGGCAGAGAGTAAACCCCGCCCGCTCCAGGAACTGGGCCAATTCGTAGGTATGAACCGTTCCCCCACCGGTCGAAGGCCAATTGAACAGCAAACTCACAATGGCAATACGGAGCGGTCGGTCGCTGTTCCGCCGAAAAATAGGTGGCAGGTTCGCCCCCGCGTTCAACTGCTGAAAGGTGTGATTGACCTGAGAGTTCTCTGGATCGACCCGAAGTGCCAACTCACAGGCCGCCACCGCCTGGAATTCATGGCCTGAAGCTGCCAGGACACATGCCAAACCATTCAGAATGTCGACCGTCTCATGCGACTCTGCGGGTTGCTGACTCATCCCCTCTAACAGCGAAGCCGCATGGTCTAGTTCCCCCTGACCGACGTGGCGACGAACAGTCTGCCACTGCTCAGCCATCGAAATCGAGCGTGCCCGAGAACTGGAATTCGAAAGCGACATCCATGGCTCACACATGGAGGAGAGTCCAACCGTCAAACACCAAAGCTACAACTCCTTGTCGGAGAAATCAAACCATAGGATGAAAACTCATCCTACATACGCGGATCGTATTCAGATCAGAGATCTCCAGGCATGGTCGTGATTCGTCATAGGTGTAGTTGAATAGAGAGGCAGAACAACGTTGCTGTTCATGCGTGTTTGGAAAGATTCCTCTCTTGCACCAAATCAGCCTTCACGTAGACGATCTGGTGCTCCCGGTGCCAGTCACTGGGATAGAAGTTCTTCACCCGGTTGGCTTCGAACAGGACGGGGCTGTGGATGAACCGAGCTTGTTCGGGGCGGGTGTAGTACCAGAACGAGTTGCTGTTCCAGAACGACACGTGCGTCGGGTCTTGGAAGGCACCGCGGCCGTCGGTGCTGGGGGTGAGGGTCAGGAACCAGCCGCCGGAGGTGAGGCAGCGGTGGGCTTCTTGCATGGTGTGGATGGGGTTGTGGAGGTGTTCGAGGGCGTCGTGGGCGCGGATGAGGCCGATCTCGCCATCGGCGAAGGGCCAGCGGTGGTTGAGGTCAGCTGTGATGTTGGCACCTTGGAGGTCGATGGATTCGTAGCCGGGGGTGGGGTGGAGGCCGCCGCAGAGGTCGATCTTGCGGAGGGAGTTGAGGTCGCACCAGCGTTCGACGAGGGGGTAGATGTACTGGTCGTGGATGTTCAGCGTTTCGGTTTGGATGAACTGGTTTTGATCGCCTCGGCAAGTGTTGTGGGGGTGGACGTGGTATATGTAGAGGCAGCGGTCGATGTGCTTCACCTTCCCGTATATATACGTGCGGCAGAGCAGATCGTGGTCATCCAGGACCGCCTGCGAGGAATCGTGGCCGCCGATGCGGTGGTAGAACGATGTTCGCCAGGCCCGGACGTGGTTGGGGGCGAACCAGATTTTGGAGAACGACCAGGGAGTAGGGTCGAACGCGACGCATTCGAACTGGGGCTGGCCGTCCCAGGTGAAGGGGCGATACCGCCAGCCGAACTTCTCATCGTACTTCCAAGGTTGGCCGTCGTGGATCTCGCAGGTGTTGGAGTAGGCGAAGTCGACTCGCGGATCGGAGAACGCAGCTGCGAGTTCGGCGAGGCAGTCGGGGGTGAGTTCATCATCGTGATCGACTTCGACCAGGACATCGCCCCGGCAGGCCTGACACGCGAAGCGTTTCAGTTCACCAATGTTTTGGGTCTGGCCGGTGTAGGGGACGATGCGAGCCTGCGGCAGATCGACGCGGATCTCGCCCGCGTCGCCGTTGGGGACGATCACCCACTCGAAGTTGGTGAACGTCTGGTTTGCGATCGAGCGGGCCAGACGAGTGAGGAACTGGGGGTTGTGAGTGGGCGTGAAGAGAGACAGAAGCATGTGAAAAGTCCGGAGGGGGGAGACTGGAGTCTGGAGGAAGAGGTCGGAGAGAGAGGTTCAAGTTGTTACTGCTGGCTCCAGTCTCCGGACTCCAGACTCCGGACTGTTCCAGAACGCGTTGTTCCGTTGCATCTGGTCGCGGGTCTTCAGCGGGAACCGGACGTTGCGGCTGCCGGATCGGATGCCGCTCAACGTGACCACGACGTACGGAGGCCGATCACCCGGGATGCGGACGATGAGCTGATCACGGTCGACAGCGGCACCGATCAGGGTCGGGAATGGGGAGGTCACCGAGATCACGTCGATCGAACCGGGTTCGCACACGGCAATGAACCGGGGATCGATGGCTGTAGTCGTCATCGGTCCCGTGATC